>JAOAIN010000178.1 GCA_026414685.1 Candidatus Goldiibacteriota bacterium | reverse complement strand
TGCAACATTCCTTTTGACATAAATTCTATATTTAATTATAATTTATCTATAAAGGAAAAATTATGAAAATTTTACTTATAAATCCATATCAAACATCAAGAGAAGGCAATATATGGACAAAAATAGAAGGGGCAATGCCACCACTAGGGCTTGCTTATATTGCTTCTTATCTTGAATCAAAAGGTATTGATTCTGAAATTATAGATATGAATGTTTCACAAGGCGATGCAAAAACACAGGTAGATAAAATTAAAGAAACACCTGATATTATTGGAATTACTTCAATGACAAGCACAATAATGAATGCGTATGAAATAGCAAAATATCTACGAGAAAAATTTCCAAAAGCAAAAATAATTTTTGGCGGCGTGCATCCAACTGTTCTTCCAGAAGATGTTTTATCACGGCAATACATTGATTATGTAATAAGGGGCGAAGGTGAATATTCTTTTTATAAATTCATAACAGGTGGAGATATTAAAAATATTCCTAATTTATCATATAGAGAAAACAATAAATATGTTCACAATCCTTCTGGACCTTTGATTGATAATCTTGATACACTTCCAATGCCGGCATATTATAAATTACCTATAAAAAAATACATTCCAACTCTTGGATCTTATAAAAGATTACCTGCAATCTCAATGATAGCCACGCGTGGTTGTCCTGGAAAATGTACTTTTTGTTTCGGTTCTTTTCTGGGCGAAAAAATAAGAATGCACTCCCCTGATTATTTAATTGAAGAGATAAAATTCCTACAAAAAAACCATGGGATTAAAGAAATTCTTTTTTACGATGATACTTTCACCACATTTAGACATAAAGTTAAAGAATTTTGTAATAAAATAATTGAACAAAAAATAGATATATCATGGGTATGTTTTTCAAGAGTTGATACTATAGACGAAGAGACATTGAAACTTATGAAAAAAGCAGGATGCCATCAGATTATGTATGGTATTGAATCAGGTAGTGAAGAAATTTTAAAAAATATTAATAAAAAAGTGAATAAAGAAAAAGCAAAAATAGCAGTTCAATTGACAAAAAAAGTTGGAATTGAATGTAGGACAACCTATATGCTGGGCAATCCAGGAGAAACAGAAGAAACAATTATGCAAACAGTAAAATTTGCAATAGAACTTGATCCTGACATAGCACTTTTCAATATCACAACACCTTTCCCTGGTACAGCGATGTTTAAATGGGCAAAAGAAAACGGTTATTTAATATCAGAAGATTGGTCAAAATATGATTTATCAAACATGGTGATGGAATTACCTACAATAAGTCGTGAAAAAATACAAAAATATTATAAAAAGGTTTTTAAAATGTTTTATTTACGACCAAATTATCTATTAAAAAGATTATTTAAAATTAGATCTTTAAATGACTTAAAAATGGCTTTTAATGCGTTTTTAGCAGTAATAACACACTAAATCAAAATAGTTCTAACATAGTTCTAAAATAGTTTTTACTACTTACGAACTATTTACGAACTATTTTTTATTAGGAGTAATCATGGATTTTGATTCTGATTTTTTAAAAAAATTTCATAATCCTGAAAACAAAAAAAATCATACCGAACAAAACAAGAAAAATATAGATACAGACAAAAATAAAATGCTTATAAACGAATTCAACATAGACCTTGGTGAACATCTTTTACATCCACTACCGGATAAAGACTACTTTATTTCATGCTATAAAAAATGTTTTGAATTAATTTACGGAGTAAGAGAAAAAAAAGCAAAAAAATTCAATGAACAAAATATCAAATCCCTTGAAGACCTATCAAATGACATTAAATACAGTGGTTTTGTTAAAAATTTATTTAAAATACTTGATGATGGTTTTCATGAAATAAAAAAAATTTTCGGAAGACGCTTTTCATCATCACATAAAATGGCTTTTTTACTTTTGTCTTTTTTTAAAAAAGAAGATTTGCTCTTTCTTGATATAGAGACAATGACTTTGTTTCCAGAGACACAGATAATAACCATTGGCTGTGGTTTTTTTCAAAATAATAATTTTAAGACAATCCATTTAACAGCGCTAAACGAAGAAGGAGAATATGAAATCCTGAATGAATTCAAGAAATTACTGGAAACAAAAAAAGCTTTTGTAACTTTTAATGGTAAAAGTTTTGATGTGCCTTTTATTGATATGCGCATGTCATATTACAATATTGAAAACAATTTAAATATTTATCATAATTTTGATTTGTTATTCTTTACTAAAAAAGCATTTAAAGGATTGCAAAAATCATTTACACTTAAAGAAATAGATAAAAACATCTTAAAAAAATATAGAAAAAATGATATAAGTGGCGATGATGTATTTTATTATTACAATAAATATAAAATTACAAAAAATATGAATTTTTTAAAACCCATAATAAATCATAATAAAGAAGATATTCTATCCATAGCTTTACTTTTACATAAATTAATTTCTGTATGGTGTAAAAATTAGAGATGAAAAATATTGAAACTCTGCTAAATAAATTAAAAAAAGAAAATTTTTATAAAAATCAAATAAAAGAAATTATAAAAATTCCAGATAAAAAACCTGAATTTGATACCAACATAAATTTTTCAAAAAATACTTTAAAATATCTTAAAGGACTTAAAATAGAAAATCTTTATATCCATCAAGCAGAAGCAATAAAATACATAAGAGACGGTAAAAATACAGTTATAACCACACCAACTGCATCAGGAAAAACACTGATATTTAACATTGCAATTTTAGAAGAATTAGAAAAAAATTTTGGTGTCAAAGGGCTTTTTATCTATCCTGCAAAAGCACTTGCTAATGACCAGTTAAATGGACTTAATCAAATGAAAAAACTATCTGGGATTGAATTTACCGCAGGAATTTATGACGGCGATACGCCATCTGATAAAAAAAAATATTTGCGGGAAAATGCAGATATTATTCTTACTAACCCTTATGAATTGCATCAGATACTTTCCTATCATTCAAAGTGGAAAAAATTTTTTAAAAATTTAAAATATGTTGTTCTGGATGAAGCACATAGATACAGGGGGATTTTTGGTTCAAATGTTGCTTTTGTTTTAAGACGCCTAAAAAGAATACTAAAATATTATAATTCCAATCCTTTATTTATTTTATCAACAGCATCACTTGCAAATCCACTTGAATTTGCAGAAAAACTCACTGGAGAAAAATTTATATGTGTGGAAAACAGTGGCTCTCCTTCTGGGATTAAATATTTATGTCTTTGGGATGCTTCACAGCTACCAGAAAAATCAGTCCACACACAGACAAAAGATATACTTTTATATACCACTAAAAACTCATTTCAAACACTTGCCTTTACAACATCAAGGCGGCTTGCAGAATTAATAAGAATGTGGGCAAATAAAGAAGAAAAAAATATAGAAATTTTATCCTATAGAGCTGGCTATGAGCCATCTATAAGACGAGAAATAGAAAAAAAATTAAAAGAAGGTATTATAAAAGGTCTTGTCTCCACAAATGCGCTAGAACTTGGTATTGATATAGGGCAACTGGATGTAATAATAATATCTGGCTATCCTGGAACAATTTCATCATTCTGGCAACAAGCAGGCAGAGCAGGAAGAAAAATGCAACCATCCCTTATTTTTTTTCTACCTTATGAAGATGCAATGCAAAAATATTTGATAAAAAACCCAGAAATACTTTTAAACAAAAAATTTGAAAATGCAATTATTTCACTGGAAAACAAAAATATTCTATCTGGCCATTTGTTGTGTTCTATTTCTGAATTGCCTGCAATTGATAAAAATATTTTTTCTGATATTGATACTTCTGAAATTTTAAATATTGTAATTGACAAAGGTCTAGTAAAAAAAACTTCCCATGGTTTTATTTATACCGGCTCAGAGCGGCCGCAAAATATTGTTTCATTAGATAATGCAGGCGGAAAAAATATTAAAATAAAAATTGATGGGAAATTACTTGAAGAAATTTCAATAACCCGTGCCTACCGTGAAGCACACAGCGGCTCCATATATCTTTATAACGGAGAAACATATTTTATCAAAGAACTGGATTTAAATGAAGGTATAGCCCATGCAGAAAAAAAAGATGTTGATTATTTTACAGAGCCATTAAAAAATGAAGAAGTCAAAATAACAAATATTATTAAATCAAAAAAATTTAAATCATTTGAATTATTTTTTGGCAATGTATCTGTAACTGAATATTATAAAGGTTTTAAAGCAAAAAAATATGGGGAAGTTATTTTTTATGAAGATTTACAGATGCCACCACTACATTTTAATACTCAGTCAGTATGGGTTAAATTAGATGATGAAATAAAAGAAAATATTGAAAAATTAAAACTGGATTTTGATGGTGCTTTACATGCAGCAGAGCATGCTTTGATTGCCTTATCTCCACTGTTTGCAATGTGTGACCCGAATGATTTGGGCGGTCTTTCATATCCAGTATATGAAGATGGCTCTCCTTTTATTTTTTTATATGATGCTTACGAAGGCGGTATAGGGCTCTCAGAAAAATTATATGATATATTTTATAATCTTCTTTCAGAGACAATTGAAATGGTAAAAAAATGTGAATGTGAATCTGGCTGCCCATCCTGCGTCTATGCACATAACTGTGGCAATAATAATAACCCAATAGACAAAGCAGGAGCAGTTGTATTGATGGAAAAAATGAAGTAATGCATTGCCAGGCGGAATGTGGCAAGTGACAAATGCGAGATAAAAAATAGTATAAAAGTAGTTTTGTTATAATTCAAACATTATTTTCTAATATAAAAACTACTTACGAACTATTTTTGCACTATTCCCGAACTACTTTTGAACTATTTCTGAACTATGTTTGAACTATTTTTAAACGTCTTTAATTAATCACAAATATCTTCCCTGTCATTTTTCTTCTGCCCTTATCCCATGATATCACATAATAATAAATACCAGTTGAAACCATTTTTTCTTTTATGTTTTTTCCATCCCAGGTAATAGTAGAACTCACATTTTTATATACCTGCACCATTTCACCAGAAACAGTATAAATAACAACCATTGTTTGCTTTGGTAGGTTAATAAATTTTACAGTAGAACCTGGATTTTTTTTAGGATAAAAAAGATTGGGATAAACAAAGATTTCTCCAACTGTGAAAGATACACTGTTACTACTAACAGTTATTCTTATAACAGGATAAGGCAAAGGATACATATTGAATTCAGCACTTGCCGCAGAGACGTTAATAACCTGACCATCAGGTAAATTCTCATCCGTTTTTAAAAAATAAGTAACTGAAACAATTTCACCTGGATTTAAATCTCCTATATTTCTTTTAATTGTTGAACCTGTTAATACCCAGTTTATATTATCTTTATAGTTTGCATCAAATGTGGTAAGTGCTGGAATATTTTGTGTAAGCATTATATCCTGTGCAACTATTCCACCTGTATTTCTTACGATTATTCTTAATTCAGCATAACCACCAGCAGAAACAGAAGTATCTATTGCCTGTAGTGTTATTTCAATCTGCGCTGGCGCAGGAGTAAAAGTTGGTGTAATTGTCGGAGTATCTGTTGTGGTATATGTCTGCGTGGGTGTATTTGTATTTGTTGCTGTCATTGTTATTGTTGGTGTATTTGTTGGAGAATAAATAGATGTATTTGTGGATGTAGGTGTCATAGTCCGGGTTGAAGTAGGTGTGAATTGCGGAGAATTTGTAAAAGTAGGTGTTGCTGTATTTGTTCTTGTCAAAGTCAGTGTAATTGTAGGTGTATTTGTTGGACTGCTACAGTTAACATTTAAATACGTGATATTTGAAAATATCGGATTTGTAGATGTTGAGTCAAGCCCTGCCTGGTTTGTAATAGTTCCACATCCATTTACAATTCCCCACCATGTATATGAGCCACTTTCATTTGCAATGTTTCCTAAATTCCAACTTATAATACCAGAACTAACAGTGCCTGAACCAAGTGGCCCTGTGGAACCTAAATAATTAATCTGGGATGGTATTGTATCAAATAAAGTAGCATTTGCATTTGTCCTTGGTTCATAAATTACAAAATTATCAAAAGAATTTTTCACATTTGAATCACCACGCTGTTCATTTATACCTGGTCGCCAATTATTATATGTGCCCAGACCATCACAACGCCAGGTTGTATCAACTGTAAAATTTGTGGAATCAGTTAAATGCCAGACATTTGGCTCAGGGTCGCCTTTGGGCCATACTCTTGCTTTTAATATATAAAAACCACTAGATTGTTGGACATCAACTCTGACCCTATACCATTTATAACCCACTATATCAACTGTATTAGTGGTTGTGGGCCATGAAGGATTGCCAGCAGAGAGCTTTTGAAATGCCAATCTGCCAGGATTATTATCTATTGATAATATAAGTCCAATTGAATATGAACTTGAGCCAGATAAACCATTATGCCTGATTATTATTTGTGCATCAGAGCCCTCATAACCTGCTGGCTCTATCATTACATCTGCAACTATCTGGCCTGTGCAAAATGTATTATTGCTACCTGCGAGCAAAAGTCCTGGATAATGCTGATTGGCAGATGCAGAACCGCGTAGGTATTTATCGCCACTGCCGCATGGCTCTACAACTTCCCAAACACCTTCATCAGTGCCATAAGGAATAAAAATCCATCCGGGTGGTGGACTACCATTTCCAGGACCTACTGATGAATCCCATTCACCAGCATCTCCATATCTTGTTCCTGTTACAAGTTCATCAAAAGAATTATATGCCTTCATATTAGAACCATTTATTTCATATTCAAGTGTATATGTTATTGTTTGACCAAGAGATAAATTATTTTGATTTTGGTATTTTTTTATTGTCATCGCTGCCTGTCCCACAGTTACATCAACAGAAGCATTTTTAGTTCCCACACCTGACATACTTCCCTGCGCTGTATTTGAAATAACTGTTCCAGGTGTTGCAGGTGGATTTACAAGTGAGACAAGAAACCAAACAGAACCAGATGCAATGCCAGAAACACCGGTTCTATTCGGAAATGTCCATGTCACAGTTCCAGATGTTGCACCTGCTGAAGGAGCGCTAGTTAAAATAGGAGCACCGGGCCCTGCTTTTACAAAACGCACAACACCACCTGCTGGCAGATTATCTGAAATAATTAATTGACCATTACCATATGAATAATCAATTGTATAAAGTATCAGATCTCCATCATTTTGGGCAACACCTTCTGCTTTTTTATGTATTGTAAAATTAGCAGATGGCACAGGTATTGACCAGCTAAGAGTTGATAAATTACACTGGCCATTTAAAGAAGCCCATTCAGTTGAACCAAAATAATAATTTTTAGCTCCAACATGCAGATAAAGATTTTTAACATCACATCCTGGAAAATTATTTGCATTTGGAATTTTTACCTTGAAACTATGATGAACGGAAGCAGAGCTTGCATTGTTACTGCAATCAGAACAATCAAAAGGTCCATCCCAATCAGGACCTGAACCACCATTATAACCCGCATCTACACCTGATTGGCCTAAAGTATTAACTCCAACGCCTGCGCTACTTACCACAAGAACCTGACCATTTGTTGGAAAAGGCAAGGTATTGCTGAAACTTGAAACTGCTATAATAATATTTGCAGGATTTACATATTGGTTTATACATAAATCAAAAGAAATTATAACTTCTTCACCAAAATTAGGATTTGGTGGCGACATTGTGAGATTCAATATTTTTGGTTCACCTGAAAATAAAGGTAAGTATAAGAGAATAAATAATAAAATATAAAAATATTTTCTCTTTCCCATACCATCCTCAAGTTTAACTTTTTAAATTAATTTAACAAAATAATTATAACATATAATGTTAAAAAAATTCAAATAATATTTTTAAGGATTTTTTACAAATTTAAATTGATTTAAATTGATTTATAGATAAAACAATGATAATTTAATTTATTAAATAATATATTTTGATATAGATATTATTATTGAAATTATAAGGGTAATAAAAACATAGATAATTACTGCATAATATGATTCTTTAATATTTTGGAAATTAAAATGCAATTTTGCATTTAATATTTTATCAAGGAAAACAGGAATAAAAGCAACAAATAAAATCCCGGGTAAAGAAAATAAAATCCAAAATCTAAATATTTCTCTCTGCATATCATAAGGTAAATCAGGTAAAAGCGGATAAATTATGTAATTAAGCATAAGAAACAGCGAAACTAAGGATAACGGCAAAACAAAAAAAATATAAAAATTTCTTAAAATTTTTTTGTTTGCTTTTTTAGCCTCTATAATATTTTTAATCCCACCAACACTGGTTAAAACCTTATATTGTTTCAAAAAAATATTGGTTGCCCACATTTCAAATTTTATAAAAGCACCTGATATTTCATTCCAAAGATAAAGGGCATATGCAATAACCCAAACAATTGCCCAGACAATTTTGCCGGTTAAAATCGCTGAATGTAAAAAAACAACGGTAACAATTGAAATGCAAAAAAGAATAATCATATCTATCTGCGACATATAGACAGAAATTCTTTCACAGAATCTATAAAATACATATTGTTTCATTATATCTTCAAGTTCTTTCTGTTGTTTTATAAGAGTATTTATCATCAGGTCATCCTGGTCACCATAAATTTTGTCATCAACAGAATATCTATCAATTTTTTTTGTTATTCTTTCATAATATCCCCAGAAACTATCACGGGTAAGACGAAAAAACCCATCAAGAATATTATAAAGCATTAGAAAAGAAAGCCAGAAAAGAAAAAAATAAACTGCCATTGAATCCTTCCTTAAAAAATTTTAATAGAAACGTCCTTCAGTGCATTAATATTCTGTTAATTTTTATATTATTTTTTTTAAAAAAATTCACGTGTTTATATCAGTTTAATGATAATAAATTTTAACATTAATAAAATTTCTTTTTACCCCTCTTTGGAAAAGAGGGGTAAGGGGAGATTATATAAAAAACAAATCCCCTTTATTCCCCCTTTTTCAAAGGGGATATGAAAACAATTTCTAAAAATTTGTTTTAATATTAAAAACTATATATTCCAAAATAAAAAATGAAAAAGAACAAATATTTTTACCATCCATCATTGCCATCAGTTATGTCTCTGCTATATTTTTATTTTTTTAATCAAAAATGACGCAAGTTCCATATCAATGGTTTTAATATGTCCAAAAAAATAACTCTTTAATTTTTTATTTACATCTTCAATTTTCAATTGTTTTTTATCTGCTTTTTTTCGTAAATTCGTAATTTCTTTTTTAAATTCTTTATGCGCATTTATATGCTCTATGGAATCAGGATATGAAAAAACAGTCATATACATCTGTTCAAGATTAAAATGAACCTCTGCATATTTTTCCAAAAAATCAATTGTATCTTCTATTCTTTGGTTTTCATTTTTACCTATATTTTCAGCTAGTTTCTGAAGAATTGAAATAAACTCTCTATGCTGGGTATCAATATCTCCTATACCAACAGATAAATCTGGCGTCCATCTAATTAAATCTTTAATATTTTTCATTAAAATTTCCTCAAATTTCTGTAACCATCAAATGGTTTTTCAAGGAAAAAGGTACTTATCACTTTATATTCGCCTTTTTTATCATATTCTAATATTACTTTATGATAGGAAACTCCTTTTTCACTTAAACCCGAGAAAAAAACAGTTATATACCTGTCTCCAGATTCATAAAAATATGCATCTGCCACTAATCTTTCAAGTACAATATACCTCTCTTTAAATTTTTTTAATGTGTTTTCAAGAAAATTATCTCCAAAAATCTTTTTCATCTTTTCATCACACATCTGATATGCTCTGCTCATATCATTCTCAATATATACAGCATTTAAAAAATCTTCTGCTATATTTCTTGCCTTTTCAGGATCATGCTTCCACAGACAACCGCTAAAAAATAAAATAAGTGTGACAAAAATAAATTTTTTCATTTTGTACTCCATATTGAATTTTTTAATTCTTTTTTATTGTTCATCCCCCCCAGAATCCACATTCTGTCCTTGTAAGATATTAAACTAAACCCCAATAAACTATCAGGTGCTTTTTTATATTCTATCTCTGTCCAGATTTTACCATCATCAGACCACCAGATATCTATCTTTTCATCACCGTCTCTTTCGCCACCTATAAGCCACATTCTACCCCCAAAAACTATAAGTCCTGCATTTTTCCTAGGTTTAAATGAAGCATTTTTAGTAATCATCTCCCAATCAATACCATTCAATGAATACCAGACATCATTTAACAACTGCCCTTTATTTTCGCCAGCTATAAGCCATACTTTACTTTTATAAATTGTAAGGCAAGCATTTTTCCGCGGAGTATAAATTGTCTCTGAATTGATATCATGTTTTTTCCATTCAATACCATCCTTAGTCAACCATATATCATTTTTTTCTTCTTTTCCATCTGTCCCAGCAATTAAAAATAAATAATCATTAAACACAAATACATTATGACCCGCTCTTAGGCCAAAAGGAGCATTTTCACTTATTGCTGTAAAGGTAAGACCGTCATTTGAAACCCAGATATCTGATAATATTTTTTTATCCTTACATTTGATTCCACCTATCACCCATATTTTATTATTAAAAACACAAACAGCATGACCTTCTCTTGCTGGAAATTCCGCCTGAGTTGTTGATGTTGACCAGTGTTCAAAATTATTTGAATACCATATATCATTTTTACAATTTTCCGCTCTGCCACCTATAAGATAAACTCTGTTTAAAAATTCAACAGCAATCATACCTGTCTTTGCTGTGAAAGTTGTTTTAATATCCATTTCCTGCCACTCTTTACCTGATGGAGTTGGAGTAGCTCCTGGTGTTATTGTCCACAACGCTTGTGTTGGTGAACCTGTTTTTGTACAGGAATAAAGTAAAAATAACATTATCAATATTATAAAAATATTTTTTTTCATATTCCTTCCTTTTTATAATTTCTTAAACTTTTGCATTTACCACGCCTTAAACCATGTAATTTGTAATAAACTCTCTCCCTAAGGGGAGAAGGAAAAGGGTGTATAAGCAAAATTCTCTTACTATGAGTTATATATTATATATGTTTAAAATAAGTTTGTCAAAAAATATATTAAATCAATCTTCATATCTTCAAATCTTCTAATTTTTAGATTTTTAAAATTCCAAAATGAGAAGATGCGAAGATTTTAAAATATAAATTCACTTCCTCCCCACCACTACTATCTGCGTACTTATAAATGATATTGGTTCTCCTTTATAATTACCATAAATATTTTCAATTTTAAATCCAGATGCTGAAAGCAAACGAACAATATCTGCAGGAGTATATAACTTTTGAAAAAACTCACATTCTTCTTCTGCTTTCCATTTTTCATTTACTATTTTATAATATGAATGTAATATATTATTTGAAAAATCAAATTCATTTCTCTGAATGTTTGTTTTTCCATCCCTTCTTTTCATTTTTGTGTCTTCAAATTTTTTATTAACAAGAAAAAATAAATTCAAACAGTCCAAAATAAACTTACCACCTTTTTTAAGTGAATTATACACAGACCTGAATGCTTTAATCTGTTCATCATCATCAAAAAAACCAACAGAACAAAAAAGACATGTAGCATAATCAGCATCAATGGTATCAGGAGTATTTCTACAATCACTACATATGGTGGTTAGTGGCAGATGCTCCAGTTTAAACATCTCTTTTGCACGAAGTAGACGCTCCTGCATCCTATCAAGTATTGTAACTTTATAACCTTTTCTTGCAAAATAAATTGAAATCCTACCCCATCCCCCACACCAATCAAGTATATGACTCTCTTTTTTGGCATCAAGTAATTTTAATACATCTTCTGCCAATTCTTCATTTTCTTCTTCTGAATACTGAGAGCAATAGAATTTTTCATCAAAATTGTTCTCAAAAAAATTTTCAATTATATCCTGATATTTTTCCATGGTCATATATGTACTACCCAACTCTCCCAATTTATCCCCCAGCCTATTACTCATTCTTTTCCTTATTTTCCATCCTCATTCCATCACTTTATATACAATATCCCCTTTCCTCACCCGTGAATCCACCTTAATCCCTATAGAATCACCTGGATTTGCCTGTTGCACATCCTTTCTATCTATCTGCATGGAAGTAACCTTTTGGGTTAAATTTGTTGTATGTCCCTGTATATGAATAGTATCACCGATTGCTAATGTATCATCCAGTTTAAAAGCAGCAACACTTACCTTTGCATAGAAATCATCCACAACTCCTATTTTCTTTTCCATACCATCACCTCCCTTTTTTATTATTATAACTTCTTTTAATTCACAAACAATGTCTTTGTTGAAAAATTTGGTTCGCTTGTAAGATTTACCCCTATCTTTTTTAATCCACTTTCATCACCAGGTGTTGGAATATGGGTTATATGCATTTCACAACCACGCAGTTCCTTTATCTGTTCCATTGCAATTTGCGCAGTTGGGTTTGTTGTCGCACTAATACTCAACGATATCAATGTCTCTTCCAAATCTAAACTCACATTTTTTTTGCCCAGGATATCTTTTTTAAATTTATTTATTGATTCTGTAATATTGGGAGAAAGCAAATGAATATTATCCGGTATTTTTGCAAGATATTTAATGGCATTTAAAACCACACTTGATGCAGCATGCATCAAAGGGGAATTTTTACCTGTTATTATTGTGCCATCTTTTAACTCAATTGCTGCACCACAATAAATCCCCTCATTACCTTTATGATGACTTTCACACTCTTCTGCTGCACGTCTTGCAGGAAGCACGACTTTCCTATCCTCTGGTTTTAAATTCAACTCTTTTAAAAGTAACTCTGCTTTTTGAACAGCGTCATTATCTATTAGACCCATCAAATATTCACATTTACAGTTAAAATATCTCCTTATTATTTCCTGTTTTGCTGCCTCACAAACTACCTCATCATTTATTATGCCAAACCCAGCTCTATTTACACCCATATCTGTAGGTGATTTATACACATCTTTTTCACCCATTAAACGAGTTAAAATTCTTTTTATTACAGGAAATGCCTCAACATCACGATTATAATTCACAGCTTTTTCTCCATATGCTTCAAGATGGAAAGGATCTATTAAATTGAAATCTTTTATATCAAGAGTTGCTGCTTCATATGCAATATTCACAGGATGTTTAAGTGGTAAATTCCATATAGGAAATGTTTCAAATTTTGCATAACCTGCTTCTATCCCATGTTTATGGTCATTATATATCTGGGATAGACATGTGGCAAGTTTTCCACTGTTAGGTCCAGGTCCTGTTACAACCACTAATTCCTTGTCTGTTTTTATATAATCATTAGCGCCATAACCCTCATCACTCACTATTAAATCAACATCAGTTGGATAACCCTTTGTATATTTATGAGTGTAAACATTGATTCCACGACGCTCTAGTTTATTTTTAAATTGCATTGCAGCAGGCTGCTCCTCATAACGTGTGATAACAACGCCAATAAGATCAATACCATATTCTTTCAAATCATCTATTATCTTTAAAACATCCATATCATAGGTTATTCCAAAATCCGCCCTTATCTTTTTTCTTTCTATTGCACCAGCATAAATGGCAATTATGATACCTGCTTTGTCTTTGAAACGCTGTAGTAATTTCATCTTCACATTCGGATCATACCCTGGCAACACCCGCGCCGCATGCATATCAAATAAAAGTTTACCCCCGAATTCAAGATATAATTTTTTAAATTTTTTTATTCTTTCAGAAATAAATGCTGTCTGCTCATTTAAATATTTTTCATTATCAAAACCAATCTTATCTACCATTTCCTCCTCCACTATTCTTTTTATGTTATAAAAAAAGAGAAGGAATGTCAAATTAAATATGGATA
>JAOAIN010000156.1 GCA_026414685.1 Candidatus Goldiibacteriota bacterium | reverse complement strand
AATCAAAGTAATAAATGCAATCTCTTCGGAAAAAAAAGAACGCGCAATTTTATAAACTATAAAAATATTTATTATTCCAAATAAAACAGATATAAATCTCAAAGTAAACTCTGAATTACCGAACAACTTAACAACAAAATGGGTGAAAATATAAAAAAGTGGTGGATGGACATCATTCACATATGAGCTTAAAAAAACTTTAAAAAAATTACTTTCATTGGCATAAACAGCAGTTATATATTCATCAATCCACATATTTTGTACGCCAAGTTTGAAAAATCTTAAAAATATTCCAATACAAATAATAATTGAAAAAAATATTAAAGCTTTTTTATTCATCTTTAACCCTTTCAAACAATTCTTTATAAACTTCTAATGTCTCTCTTGCAGATGCCTCCCATGAAAACTTTTCAACTTGTTTAAAACCCTTTGATATAAGTGTTTGCATCTTTGACTCACTTTTTTCTAGTTCTATCATCCCACGGACAATATCTTCTACCGAAAACGGATCTATATACAGTGCAGCATCTTCTGCAACTTCTTTTATTGATGTTATACCTGATGCAATAACAGGTAATCCACACGCAAATGCTTCTAAAACCTGCAGACCAAAACCCTCCCAGATGGAAGGAAAAAGAAAAAATAAAGCACCATTATAAAGCATGACAAGATCATCATCTGGCACATATCCAGTTAAAACAATGTATTTTTCAAGATTTAACTCTCTTATCTTTTGAATTATATTGGTTGTTTCAAGTTCTTTAGGATTTATTGAAGTGATTACCATCTGGTATTTATATTCTGTTAAATTATTAAAAATATTAAACGCTTCTATTGCCCTAATAGTATTTTTTCTCACATCAGCTGCACCTGTTGTTAAAATATATGGTTTTGTGATTGAATATTTCTGCAATACTCTGTTTATCATGTTTTTATTATTTATTACCTTAAATTTTTCATCAACCCCCTCATTTATTACCTTTATTTTATTCTCATCAATTTTTAAATTTTTTATTATATCTGTTTTTGAATAATTTGAAACAGTTATTATCATATCTGCTTTTTTAGCTGATGCTGGAACTCCTAATTTTTTGTAACGATCAATTAATATCTGCTTTAAAGTCGGTCGGGCTATAGCTGATTTCAAATCTCTTATATGCATAGTGTCATGAATTGTTACTACAATTTTACCTCTATAAAAAGGATATAAAAACGGCGCCGTATTATCCGTACAATGCAATACATCCACCCCGTCATCAGCAGCTGCTTTTGGTAAATAAAACTGCTCGTAAAAAAAACCATTTGATGTATTCAATCTTTTAAAAAAACAATTTTTAAAATTAAAATATTCATATAAAACAGAATTTTCAGCAAGATATATGAAATATTTATTTTCTCTGTCAATTTCAAGTAAATTCCTTATAAGATTGGATATATATCTACCTACCCCGCGCCTGAAAATTATTCTCGCATCAATACCGATTTTCATATTTCTTCACTTTTTGGTTCTTTTCTACCGATTAATATAAAACTTCCACCTTTATCTTTTAATAAAACCTTTCCTATACCGTCAAATAAATCATTTAGTTTGATAATAAATTTAAAAGGAAATTTATTCAAAAATTTTTCTAAAAAAATAGGAAGTTTTAAATAATTCATAGAAATGTTTTCTTCTATAATAAACCCACAATTTTTCATCATATCAATTACTTCCTTAGGAGAAAAATTATGCAAATGATCTTTGTGCTCTTCCTTAAGTTTTTCTGCCATTTTTTTAAAAATAAGTTTATAATAGGCATTTTTATTGGACAAAGTAATTATTATAATACCATCTGGTTTTAATGCATCATAACAATTCTTTATAACCTTATTTGGGTCATAGCAATGGTCCAGAACTTCTTTTAACAAGCAAACATCATAACTTTCTTTTTCATCAAAATCTTCACCATTGCCATGCATCAATTTAAAATCATCCTGTATGATTTCATCACCAAGCATCTTTTTTGATGGTTCTATACCGGTATAATTTTTTACCAGTTCTTTTATTTCTTTATAAAAATCTCCCCTGCCA
>JAOAIN010000153.1 GCA_026414685.1 Candidatus Goldiibacteriota bacterium | reverse complement strand
TATGTCTTTGGTGTATTTCCTAACGTTTATTCTGCCGAAAGAATTATATTTTTACTTGTTCTTGAATAAAATTTAAAAACCAAAGATAAGAACCCCTTCTATGCTTTATCTTAATTATACACTTTTCTTGACAGAATCATAAGAAATAAAATATATTTCTTTAAGTGCTAATCTATGAGTCAGTCCAAAAATCTAAAATTTTTTATTGACTTATCATATAAATCAGGTTATATGAAATGATTATGAAAACAGAAAAACCATCATACTTAAATTTAAAAAAAGATGAGATAAAAAAGCGTGCGGAAAAATTATGGAATATGATGAAGCAGTGCCAATTATGTCCGCGGATGTGCAAAACCAATCGTCTTGCAGGCAAAAAGGGATTCTGCGGCACAGATGATAAACTCATAATTTCATCCTATCACCAGCACTTTGGAGAAGAAAAACCACTTGTAGGAATTAATGGTTCTGGCACCATATTTTTTTCTAATTGTTCTTTAAAATGTATTTTTTGCCAAAACTGGGAAATAAGTCATGCTAGAAGTGGTATTAAAAAATCAATTGAAGATTTATCTGAAATGATGATTACTCTGCAGAAAGCAGGCAGCCATAATATAAACTTAGTTACACCCACTCATTACCTTCCACACATACTTTTTGCACTTGATATTGCTATTAAAAAAGGACTTAAAATTCCAATTGTTTATAACACATCTGGATATGAACTTGTAGAAATAATAAAACAACTTGATGGTATTGTGGATATATATTTACCTGATTTTAAGTATTTTGATACTAAAATGGCTGAAAAATTTTCATCTGACGCAAAAGATTATCCTGAATATGCAAAAAACGCAATTCTTGAAATGCACAGACAAGTAGGTGTGGCAATCACACCCAATGATGGAATAATGAAAAGGGGCTTAATGATACGTCATCTTGTTATGCCTAATAATGTTAGTGGTTCAAAAGAAATAATAAAATGGATTTCTGAAAATCTCCCAAAAAACACATACATAAATATAATGTCACAGTATTATCCTTATTACAGGGCTCCTGAATTTGCTGAAATATCCCGTGAGATAGAGATGGATGAGTATTATGAAGTAATTGAATATGCAAAAAAATGTGGATTGACAAATGTGGAAATACAGGGATATTGAGTAATTTATAATTTAAAATAACAGTCCAAGGTGCCAGGTGGTAATCCGAACAACCTTAAAAACAGAGCATTGGAGATTTGAAATACGAAATTAGGTCAAGGTTTCTTTCAAAATTTTTACCGAACATCTTTTCCAAACATCCATACCGAACATGTTTTCCGAACATATTTACCGAACATTAAACGCCAGATAAAGCATTGAATTACCGCGTTCTATTAAAACAACAACCTGCTTATTTTTCTCAACTGTTTTTACAGCTTCATTAAAATCAGAGGTATTTTTTATCTGTTTTCCATTTATTTCATGAATTATATCACCACGCATTATACCTGCATCCTCAGCAGATGAACCAGGATCAACAGCAATTACCACTACTCCACTTCCTTTACTTATACCATATTGCGATGCTATATCATCAGTGATATCAGAAACAGTTACTCCTAAATTATTTTCACTCTGAGATATTTCAGGTTTTTCTGGCTCTAAAATAGCATCAGGATTTCTTTCACCCACTTTTATTTTTAAATTTACTTCTTTTCCTTTTCTTATAACTTTTACATTTACTGTTTTATTTACAGGAGTAGATGCAACAATTGATTGTAATTCTCTGTATTTTTTTATTTTTTTCCCATCAAATTCTATTATTACATCACCACGTTGCATACCAGCTTTATGAGCAGGACCATTTGTAAAAACTTGAGATATTAAAACACCTTCATCCACTTTAAAATATTTTGCAAGATCAGGTGTTAAATCCTGTATTGCAACACCTAGCCAACCCCGGACTACTTTACCTTTCTGTAAAATATCGCCATATACTTTTTTAGCCATATTTATAGGTATTGCAAACCCTACACCCTCATATCCACCTGAGCGCGAAGTAATTGCTGTATTTATACCTATAACTTCACCATCAAGATTTATTAAAGGTCCACCAGAATTACCTGGATTTATTGCTGCATCTGTCTGTAAAAAATCATCATAAGGTCCAGCACCAATGATTCTTCCCTTTGCACTAATTATTCCCTGAGTAACGGTCTGCTCTAGCCCAAAAGGACTACCAACAGCAATAACCCAATCACCTACTTCAACCTTATCCGAGTCACCTATTTTTGCTGGTTTTAAACCATTTGCATTTATTTTAATTATTGCTAAATCTGTTTCTTTATCTCTACCAACTATTTTTGCTTTGTATTCTTTTTGATTATATAGTTTAACTGTTATTTCATCTGCTTTTTCTACAACATGATTATTGGTAAGTATATACCCATCCGCAGAAATTATGACACCAGAACCCAAACTTCTTGTTTTAAAAGTACCTTGTGGAATACCAAAAAATCTATATAAAAAGTCATCGTCAAAAAAGGGATCATTATAAAAAGGATTGGTCTGTTTTATAACTGTAACAGTAGAAATATTAACAACTGATTCTTTCACTGCGTCTGCTACATCTTTAAATGTAGCAGGTATCATTTTAACTTCGGTAAATGAAAGACTTGCTAAAACAAACAACAACAAAATTGAATATGTAATTTTTTTCATATTCTATCCTCCGTTATTTTAAATAAAAAACGTTTGTAAAAAATGTTTTATACAGATGTTTGAAAAAACATGTTTGGAAAAAATGTTCCTTAAACATTATTATTAAACATATTTACCAAAACATTTTCATAAAACATCAATATTAAACATCATTTTTATGATATTAGACGTATTAAAAAACTTTTAGTTCCATTATTTATTTAACTTCTAAGTCAGGTAAATTTATATTTTTTACGTAATTTGCATCTATTGTATATATTATATTTTTTTCAGGCACTTTGACATAGATTTCTTCTTTGCCTGCTTCTTTTCCTGGAACCTTTCCACCCAAAATGAGTGTCCCAAATAATTCATCATTTTTCCCATATAATTTTATTTCTGCAAGTCCCGGAACCAAGCCATATTTCTCTGCTTCATCTTTCTGGTCAAATTTTTCAATCACACTCTTATATTCCTGCCAGTATAAATTACTTGCGACTCCGAAAATATATATGGATGATTTCTTTTTAGATGGGATATTTTTAAATTCAAGATATTGCCACTGTTCAGCTCCATTTTTATCTTTATATTTTTTTGCAACAATTGACTTATCACCATATTTAACAGAGATCTTTTCAACTTTGTCTTGCATAAATAAAAAAACTTGCTTATTGATAATTTCATCTAATTTTGAAATTCCATTATAAATATAATCAGGGATTTCAAGAATCTCTTTATGCTCTGTTGATTTAGCATATCTTGAATTCTGGGATTTTTCTTCTTTTCCAAAATACACTCTTTTTTTATCTTTACCAAAATAAACATCTATATACTCTGATGAATTTAAAAGTCCATATTTGGCTTCATCTTTTGAATCAATAAAATTTTTAATCCCTGTATTTTTCATATAACTTAAATATGTGGAAATCCTCTCATTTTTGGCTGTTTTTGAAACAGGAGATGTAATATACCACCACTCGCCTTCTTTCTTTAATTTATACTTTTTCTCTTTTTCTTTTAAATTAACAACTATTTCAGTTACTTTATCATCCGTAAATTTCATCAATCCTTTGTATCTAAAATCCTTTAATTCTTTATCGCAGTCAAGTCTCAAATGTTTTGGAATAAGATAAACTGTAGTGGTATTTCCTGGAACATATGCATAAGCAGATTCTCCGGTCGGATTATATCCTCCCATATTTAATCTATATGTTTTATCTTTGCCTATAAATTCTATATATACTTCTGGTTTAGTAAGACCATAATCAGCAAGATTTGCATTTTCTATTATTCTGTTTGATTTGGCAACACTATGCCTATCAAGTATTGAACCAATTGTTGCTTCATCTGCATAACATGAAACTGGTTCTGTTAATAACCAATCATTACCTACCTTTTTACATACAAATTTTTTATCAATTGTTTGCACAACAATTTCTGATATATTATCCTTTTTAAAATCAGGGTAAATTGTTTCTTGTTTGTTTTTTTCCATCTCTTTTTTTTCTCTTTTTTTAATTTCTCCAAAATAAAGATAAACAGAAAGTAAAACAAGTACGATAAATGATATAATTATCTGTTTTCCTTTCATGTTTATGCCATCCTCCTTTTAATAAATACCATAACTCCTATTCCAAGAATTATCAAAGGAAGTAATACTGTAGGTATTAAAAATAACATTCTACCAGCTATCTTTGACATAAAGACAGGTTCAAATGATCTATCTTTTGGTCTTATTGAAATCATATCTCCTTCTTCTGCTAAATAACTTATTGTATTTAAAATAAAATCCTTATTACCCGATGCACTTAAAAAAGTATTATTTATAAATTCGGCACTTCCTAAAACAGCCACCTTTGTCTGCGTCATTTTTGTAGTTGTATCCCAATCTGGTTTAAATGTTTCGTTATTTATATTTACAATACCAGCAACTATTAGAGGTGACTGCAAATCAACCCCTGAATCAAATTTTGCTATACCTTTTTTAATACCTGCAAGATCTGTTTCTCCCCAGGATGTTGTATTTGTCTTTGCTAAAGAATTAGACGAAACACCTGTTATATTATCGTTGAATGCAAAAGTTCTACACATTGGAAAAAATAATGCAACTCTGAATCCCTTAGTTATTTCATGCTGATCAAATGTAGAAATTATAGGCATTAAAACATCTCCGCCAAACATTGTGCCGAGTTTATCTACAACTATATCATTATGAACAACAACACCTATACTTTTCAAAAGATTAGTTAGATTAGGAGCATTAACCATTGGTGCATAAGATATTATTATTTTACCACCACGTTTTATATAATTTTGTAAAACTTTTATCTCTCTATCAAAAAGATCAGATTGTATTCCAGCAATGAAAAGAATAGAACAATCATCAGGAACTTTATCAGTATTAAAAAGTTCTATATCCTTAACTTCATAATTATAAGATTCAAGTTCTTCCTTTAAAGCGCTATAACCATTTTTTTCATTTTTAGGAGCATCAAGAGATGGCTCACCATGGCCTTTTGAAAAATAAATTTTTTTCTTTGTCTCCTTTGATATCCTTATAAGACCATTTGTAATTCCCTCCTCTGTTAACTGATCTATTTTTTCAAATGAACCTTTATCCTTTCTACTTAAAACAACTATACCATATCTATCCACATTGAATTTCTTTGCAATTGATGGATTTTTATCAGCATCAACAGCCAAAAATTTAAATTTTCCGCTCTTCTTTTCATATTGTTTTAAAGTATCTTCTATTTGAGTATTACGTGCTTTTACAGAATAAAAATAATATGCCTCAATTGTATCTTTTAGCCCCTGTAATACTTTTATCGTCTGGTCTGATAATGAATATCTTTTTTGTTTTGTCAAATCAATCTGTATTGTATTTAAAGTAAAAATAATCTGAATAACAACAAGTATAGAAATTACAAGGAGTGAATAAACAATAGCATTTATTCCATATTTTGTTGTTTTACTTGTAAAATATGCTTTAACATTTTTCCAATCAAGAATCACATAAAGAATAGTAATAACAAATCCTGCAATAAATCCAATTAAAGTCACTGGTTCAAATTCACCTTTTATAAGGGCAACAATACCAAATAAAAGAATTAAAGAAAGTCCACTGATAAATAAAATATTATTTATTTTTCCTTTTTCCATATTAGCCCCTCCATTGCTTTGTTTCAAGAATTCTTAAAGTTAAAAATAAAAATAACGTGATGAAAACTAAATAATAAACTATATCAGATGTATCAAAAAGTCCCTTTGCAAAACTATCAAAATGTTCTGTTATTGATAATTCCATTATAACTTTTCCTGCTTCAGGTCCAACTGATTGTGAAAGCCATGGTAAAACAAGAAATAAAAGTAATACTCCAAAAGAAATAACAGCAGCAACAATTTGACTTTCTGTTAAACTTGAAATAAAAATACCAAGAGATAAAAACGCAGCACCAACAAGAAGCAATCCAAGGAATCCGGATAAAACAGGAAGTATCTCAAATTGAGTTGTGGTCCTAAATATGAGAAAAGAAACTGCTCCACAACCAAGCATCGCTGCAAAAACAGTTAGAGCGGCAAAAAATTTAGCCAAAACTATTGCAAGATCACTTACTGGATATGTAAATAACAATTCCACTGTTCCTTCTCTTTTTTCTTCTGCAAATAATCTCATAGTGATAAGTGGAAACATAATAATCATAATAACCACAACATTATGAAAATATGGTCTAAAAATCCCCTCTATCATTGATAGATCCATCATCATACGTTGATATTGATTCATAGAACGTAACGATATCATAGCATAATAATTTGCTATGTTTGCGAAAAAATAACCCGATAAAACTGCAAATACCGAGATAACAGCATATGCAATAGGCATTGAAAAAATAATTGCAATTTCCTTTTTATATAAAGCCCAAAATTTATTCCACATATTATGCCTCCTCCTTTGTTACAAGTTTTAAGAAAACATCTTCCAATGTAACCTGCGGTCTTTTGAGCTCTATTAACTCCCAATCATTTTTAACAATCTTACTTACAATATCCTTTGTGACCTTTTTTCCCTCTTCCATATCAATATTAAATGTATAAGTTCCTGAAGATGTTTTTTCAACTTCTGTAACATCTGTTACACCTTTTATTTTTTTAATCTCTGATATGAATTCAGATTTTGGTGCATCAACTTCTACATATATCCTTGATGCACTTCTTGATTTTTCAGTTAAAGTATCAACATCTCCCTGTGCAACAATTTTACCTTCATTTATAACTATGACTTTGTCACAAGTCATACTGACTTCTGGGAGTATATGTGTTGATAAAATTATTGTTCTTTCGCCTTTCATATTCTTTATAAGATCTCTTATTTCTCTTATCTGTTTTGGATCAAGTCCTATTGTTGGCTCATCCAAAATCAAAATTTCAGGATCATTTATAATTGCCTGAGCAAGCCCCACCCTCTGTCTATAACCTTTTGAAAGTTTGCCAATTATCCTATTTTTAACATCAGTCAAACCTACCTC
>JAOAIN010000125.1 GCA_026414685.1 Candidatus Goldiibacteriota bacterium | reverse complement strand
AAGTGCATCAGGTTGGGGTAAATTTTCCATTTCTTCAATTTGTTTATAATATTTAAAACTTCTTCCTGTTGCATAAACAAAAAAAATTTTTTTTCTTATCTTTTCAAGATATTTTTTGAATTCATTAAGCCCTTCTGTATCACCTATTATAGTCCCATCAATATCAGTAATTAACATTAACATTTTTTTTTATACCATCAAATATAATAATTATTATCATTATAAATAAAATAAAAAAAATAAACCAATCGCCATATTTTGTATAAAACGTAAGATTGTTTTTTTCTTTATAAGTTACATCCTCTGTTAATATGTCTCTTTTAAATAAATCTGTTTTTGAAATTATTTTTCCATCATAATTTACAAACCCAGAAATACCAGATGCTACACATCTTACAAGTGACACTTCATTTTCAACAGCACGCATTGCGGTATTTTGAAAAATCTGGGCAGATGCGGGAGTTTTACCATACCATGTCTCATAGGATAGATGAACAAGTATAACTGCTCCTTTTCTTATAAACTCTCTTGAAATTTCTGGAAATAAACTATCATAACATATCAACGTCCCAATTTTTATATCCTTATATAAAACAGGTTCTATTTTATTACCTGGAGTGAATCCTATATAACCATATCTTCTTACCACCTTTTTAATAAATGGAAATACATTTTGTAGGGGCACATATTCACCAAAAGGAACTAAATGATATTTTGAATAATCTCCTTTTATATCTCCTTCTTCATCAATTATAAAAACAGAATTATAATATTTTTTTTCATCATTTTTTCCGATTTCAACTTTATCAGAGCCGATTATATGCCATGCTCCTTTTATCCATCCTGCTATTTCTTTAGCTCGCCATTGCTCATAATTTAAAACACCAGGGTATCCTGTTTCTGGCCATACTATTATATTGGGTTTTTCTTGTTTTAATTTTAATATCATTTCTTTTATTATGTTTAAAGTTTTTTCTTTGTAGTTCCCTGTCCATTCAACAACATCTTGAGAAATATCTGGCTGCAATATTGATATTTTCAAGTTTTTATAAATATGTTTTGGTTTTATATTTGTAATTACTATAAAAATAATGAGTATCACTATAATAATAATTAAAGCAACTTTTTCAATTTTAAGTAAATTAGTCTTTTTTCTTAAAATTATAGATGTTAAAAAAATATTTATAAAATAAATTAAAAAATTAGCACCAGCCACTCCTGTTATTTTGATAATTTTTATAAAAGGTAAAAAAAATATCTGACTCTGTGCTGGGGTCTGAAGTGGAAATCCAGTAAAAAGCCATTCTCTTACATATTCTAAAATTGTAAAAATAACTGGGACGGAAAACAGATAATCAATACTTAATTTTTGTTTCAAATACAAAGATATGAGTAGTGAAAAACCAAAAAACAATGAAATATACAAAGATAGAGCAACCCATGCCACATAAGCAAAAACACCCATTGGACGGACATTACATAGCCAGTAAAGTGACATTAAATAAAACACAGAACCAGATAAAAAACCATAAAAAAATATCCTTTTATAATTATCCACTTCATAAAGAATTGAAAAAAGTGGAACAAAAGCAACCCAGATAAGAAAAAAAGTAAAAACAAAAACATTTTGCTGAATAAAATTCGGAAATGAAAAAGCAAGCAATATGCCCGATATAATACTTAATAAAATATTTTTTAACTTCACATGCTCCTCACAAGTATTAAAATTGTTTTATAATATATCAAGGATTTTTTTTTGTCAATGAAGGATTGAAATATTTATAGATAATTTAAATAAAAAATGTTTTTGTCTGATAAATTATAAATCTGAAATCTTAAATTTGAAATTTTTTATTTTTATTCCAACCGGCAACCGACAATCGCCAATCGGCAATGTCTTTTACTCCCACCTATCAGATGGAGTAGCCGTTCTATTTATCAACATATTCAACATCTGGTCAATTATTGATAAAAGCCGTACAGATGCATCATAAGCTCTCTGATAAGCCCTCGCTCTGGCAAGTTCTTCATCTTCATTTACTCGTGTTATATTATCCTGCATCTGCTGATATAAAGCCAGTGCAGCTTCATACTGAGCCATGATATTTTTACTTGTATCCAGTTCTCCTTCTAGCCTACCTACAATTATAGAATAATATTCACCGAATTTAATATTTTCTGTAACATTTAATGTCTGGATTAAATTTCCGACTTTATCATTCATAACAAATGGAATTATCATATTTGGAGCACCAGTAGATGGATCTGTAATTCTTTTAATACCAAAAGAAAATCTCTGATTTTGTGCGTCAAAACCAAATGGTAAAAGCACATATGGTTTGCCACCTGTTATTCCAATAATATTAGAAATTGTAGCACCTATTATATCTTGATTATTCCATTGTGTTGGTGTTCTTATATTATTATAATCAACAACTACTGTTCCGTATTTATATGGCTGTATATTCAAAATAATATCCATTGTATCCCATGAATTTGATAAATCAGCACCTGTGAGTGCATTTTTGATAAGAGAACCAGTATAATTAATAGGCCCAGAACTCTGTTTCTCCTGATATAAATCAAATCTTTGAAGAAGCAAAGTATTGAAATTAGAATTAGGAACTGTTCCATTGCTATTTAATTCTTGTATGACTATTAATTGATTTGAAAAAATATAAATTTTCCTGCTTGTTTCATCAAATATTGCAGATACTTCTGCAACATTTGTATTGATCTTATTAATCAAATTCGCAACGGTTTCATTGCTATTATATGCAATATCAATGCCATTTATTCTCAAAATTCCATTTCTACCAAGAGTTGTTCCAGCAGTTATAGACAAAGTTGCATTGGTCAACCAATTATTTACTATTTTATTTTCAAGATTAGCTATGATATTGGCAATATCATTGGTTCCAAAATGTTTATAAGTTATTTTTGCTCCGGCAAAAAGTTCCGGGCTTACTGAAATATCAGCAGCTCTTGAACCAATAAAAAAATCAAGATTGCTCTGTTTTCCAGAATCATCAAGTCCAGTTCTATGTATTCTATTAATAACCGTTATCATACTGCTAGCAAGATTATCAAGCTGTACTTTATACCACTGTATTGACTCATCACGGGCTGCTAAAATCCCACCCAGTTGTCCCTTTGTTATTAAATCATTGATTTTAACAGGTGGTGCTCCAGGAAATTCAAAAAGTCCAACATCTTCTAGTTTTGAATCTCTTATACTACCCATAGTAGTTAAAGCATTATAACCATCTGCACCATTTACAAGTATGTGTCCATTTATATGCAAAACAACCGTGCCATCAGAACGGGTCCCATAATCAAAATTAATAAGTTCTGCTAGTTTATTCATTGCTTCATTTCTTTTATCCAATATATCATTTGGATTCTGGCCAATACTGTAAATATTGGCTATCTGTTTATTGTATTCATGTATCTGTCTTAAATATTGATTAATTGACTGAATTGCAAGACGCAGATCTTTTGTAAGATCTATTTGCATATTGGTAAGGGTTGAAGATTTTGCATTAAAATAATTTGTAATACCCTGAGCGGTCTGGAAAATTTCTCTTCTTGCAGCTTCTACTTCTGCCTGATATTGAAGTTTTAATGTAGGATTAGTTTCAGTTTCGGCCTTATGTGCAACATCAGCGAGTTTTGCCCAATCATCATAAAATTCCTGCAACTGTGATTCAAGACCACCTGTGATACCATCTATTTCAGGAAAAATGGCTCTAAGCGATTCATAGGTTCTATTTAACATTTCCCATTTTCCTAAATACTGTCTTTGCAGCATTATCTGCTTATCCAGATAAATATCTCTGACTCTTTCTATTGACCCAATTTTAGACCCTGTTCCTATCTGTCCCTTTATTCCTATATATGTTATTGCCTCTGTTGCGGTAATATTTGCAATTTGTTTTGAATACCACTCATTGTTCATATTTGCGATATTATGATTTGTGGTGTTTAAAGCTGCAGTGTGTGTTGTTAAAGACCTCAAAGCAGTATTAAGTGCTGCATTTATTGTAACCATTTCCAATTACTCCTTTCTTTAAATTTTGGTATCAAATTTTGAATCATTTCTCATTGTTTCTGTTTTTTTCTGCCCATCCTTTGTATAGGTTATTTGTGTTGGGCTTTCTATTTTATCTTTTATGTTTCTTACAAAATCAACATATTCAATATAGTTTTTTAATAACCCCGTATTTTTTTGATTTATTAATTCTGTATCTTTAACAATATTTATTAATTCTTTTGTCGCGTCTTCTATTTCTCTGGCATCTTTGATATCAACTCTTGCAAGAACATCTCCTAATTTAATAGTGTTAGTCTTTTGTAAACCAACTTCACTTATCATCAAATCAAAAATTTCGCCTTTTTCATCTTCCAATTTTTTTATTGATGAAATAATATCATTTTGTTTTTTTATTATATCATCAATTGATTTAATATCTTTATCCGCTAATGCCTTATACTCAGTACTTATCAATTCTTTCAATGAACTATATAATTTTTTTTGTTCTTTAATAATATTTAGGAATCTTTCTTTTGTTTGTTTTTTCATTTTGTATTTTTAATCTTCTATCAGAAGTCGAGCTGCGAGTTCATAAGCAGGTATTCTTCTATTTTCAACTATTCGCTCCTGAATAGCCTTTTCTACTAATTCTTTTCTTATGTCTGGCAGTTGATTAATATTTACAACTGCTTTACTTACTATACGCGCCTGCCTAGAAAGTTCCACTCTATCTCTTATAACTCCACCTTCTACATTTTCATCTGGCTTTGGTATCTGATTGTTTTTGTTTGCATTAACATCAGCAATATTCTGCGGCAAAATAGGTCCTATGTTTCCTGTATTATTTATTGTAGCCATATTAATTACCTCCTTTTATTTTTTTTTTACATTATATATATCGTATTTTACTAAAAAATCTTTAATAAATTTTTACTGTTTTTTTGTTAGTAACCCTTATAATTAGAAACATTTCTCATCATCAAAATGTCATAACTTGTCCCAAACTATCTACTTTGCAGTATCTATCTAATAAATATGGAAAATATGACAGATTCAGCAAATATGGAAAAATACATCTTACATCTTACTTCTTATTATCCATCCCTTTCTCTATCTTCCCCTTGCATTCATCACATATTGTACCTTTTATAACTGGCTTGCCGCATAAACTACATTTGAATTTTTTAAGTGGAGTTCGTAATTTTAAATTTCCATCTCTTACAAATCTTAAAATCTGCGCTTGTGGAACCCCTGTTTTTTCACAGACCTCCATCACACTTGCAAGTGGATTTTTATTTAAATAATCCTTTACCTTTTTTAAATCTTTTTTATCTTCAAGATAGCACTCAGGACAAAGTTCTTCGCTACCTTCACTATCAAAAACTCTACCACATCTTTCACAATTTTTTAACATTTAATTACCTTTTTGAATTTATATATTGAATGGGCTAATCAGGAATTATTTTATTTGTTTATTTCGTTATTTTTTGCTTCTTCTAATTTGGCCAACTGATTATAAAGAATAGTGGCAAGACCGATACCACCTGCTTTTGAAAATTCTTTTGATATCGCATTATCATAAAAATCATAAAAAATATCCTTAGCTATTGAATTGCCAAATAATGGATCCTCAGGAATGGTCTTTCTCATCTGTTTTAACAAATAAGATAAAAATATTGATTCAAATTCTTTTGTCACACTTTCTAATTGTTTTAAATATTCTGTTTTATTTTTATTTTCAACTTTCTTTGCCTGAATCTCTGCCTGCTGTACAGTATTGGCAAAATTTAACATCTCTTTTCTTGCTATTATTTCAGAACCGCCTAAAAAATCCATTACTTATCTCTCCTTTTATTACATTATTTCAATATCTGCATGCAATGCATTTGCTGCACGTAGCGCCTGCAGTATTGCTATTATATCCTTGGTAGAAGCACCCAAAACATTTAAAGCATTAACCAGATCCTGAACATTTACTCCCTGTGGCAGAACCACCATTTGATTTCCACCACCTTCTACCTTTATATTTGAATCCTCATAAACCATGGCTGAAGCACCTGGTAAAAATGGATTGGGTTGCGATATCTGTTTTGTCACATTTATATTTACATTGAAATTACCATGTGAAACAGCACAGGAATCTATTGAAACATCCATCCCCATTACAACTGTCCCTGTCCTTTCATTTATTACAACTTTTTCAGAACGTTCTTCTGTTTCAACATATAATCCCTCTATGGCAGCGGCAAATTCCACATAATTATTCTGAAAATCAAATGGCACACTGATTTTTATTGTGCCAGCATCCACAGCACTTGCAATTTCACCCCAGAATTGTGAATTAATCACATCTGTGATTCTATATGCAGATGTGAAATCAGGAATGAACAAAAGTAAATACATATTATTTTTATCATCAACAAATGTTACAGGAACTTCCCTTTCAACCAAACCACCACCAGGAACTCTGCCAACAGTCGCCCTATTTTTAAGAGAAACTATTGAAGAAATTGCAGAATCGCCAGGCCCTGTTGATACTGGTCCTTGTGCAACAACATAAATATTGTCATCTATACCTTTCAAATTTGTTTGTAATAAAACGCCACCTTCTAAACTTCTTGCATCTCCCATGGATGATACAACAACATCAACTTTATCACCCTTTTTTGCAAAAGCAGGTAAATTAGCAGTAACCATTACAGCAGCCACATTTCTCACCTTTATCTGATTTGCAGCATCAGAAAGTCCATAATTCTTAAGCATATTTGTAATTGCCTGATTTGTAAAAATTGTTGTTTTTGTATCACCGGTTCCTTTTAAACCAACAACCAAACCAAAACCATTTAATTGGTTGTCTCTGACACCTTTAAAGCGCGCTATGTTTCTCACCCTGAGTTCTACACCAAAAATTTCAGATATTATAAAAATAAAAAGTATAAATAATATAAATAGTTTAAATTTATTTCTTATCATATCAGCACCTCAATAATAATATTATTACAAATTAAAATATTCCAAGCCAATCTAATATTCTTGTCAGAATTCCAGGAGATGTTTTTTCACCAATTGGACCGTAACCTTCAAATTCAATTTGTGCATCAGCAACATAGGTGGAAAGCACTGTGTTATCTGCATTTATATCTTGCTGTCTTACAGTCCCACTCAAAACTAAATTCTGTTTTTCATCATTAACTTTTATAACTTTTGAGCCGCGTATCTGCAACAACCCATTTGATAGAACTTTTTCAACACGCACAGAAATTTTTCCTATAATTGAGCCTTTTCTTTTTGATTTACCACCACCATCCTGATATTCAGCTCCACCAATCCCCCATGAATTAGGAAAAGCAAGAATTCTTCCACCACTCCATACAGACATTCCCATACCGCCACCCATACTCTGATTTTTATTTGTCTGTAATGTTGCTTCTTGAGAACCTGATACTGACTCCACTATTATTACAGTTAATACGTCTCCAACTTTTAATGCTTTATGATCTGCATATAATGATTTTGTATCATTAGGGTCACTTACAAGATCATCTGCGATTGTAAATCCACCGGATAAAAATATTAATCCGATAGAAATAACTATAAAAAATATTTTCTTTTTCATAATACTTACTCCTTTATTTTATTAAATTATTGTATTATTACTTTACCGTCATAATTAACTTTTCCTTCTATGATCTTGCCTGTTACAAGTTTTACTTTTACAAAACCACCTTCTTTGCCGTCATCCATTGAGACACCAGTTGTTTCAACTGTGACGCCACCTCTTCTAACCATGACCGTAACAGTATCTCCTCTTTTAAAAGCAGGAAGAGTATCAAGCATATTTTTTAAAATTATACTACCGTTTGCTATTGCCTGTCTAGCAACTTTATTTTTGACCATCTCTATATCAGTGATAACATCATCTGGCAAATAAGTTATATCCCTTTTCTGTAATATAACTTTATCATAGATTGTTTCTTTAATCTTTATATTCTGTCCTGCTACAAGACAATCCGTTGTAACTTTAATCAATGCAGAAACTGGAATTAACCGATAAAATTTACCATCAACAGTTATCTCAACTGGAATTATTTCATTGCCTTTAAATCCTTTTATTTTTTCACCTCTAACCTTTAAAAGAACATTTCCATCAATGGTATTAATGTTTTCATTTATATCTTTTATTATAATTTCCACATCTTCTTTTTTCCATGGCATATTTTCAAGAATATAATTTTCAACTGTTTTTTTTATATCTTTTGTTTCAACGGAAACTTTTTCTGTTACAACTTTAACTGAAGAAGGCCCTAATACTTCTATAGTTTTATATTTCTTATTTAGCTGATTTTTCACATTCTCCTTTGTTACAACAACGCTATAACCAGGTAAAGCAGCACGTTTAATATAAACAGTTGAAAGTTCTGTAAATAAATCATCATTTACATTATAAAAATCAGCAATATCGCCAAGATATATTTTATCTTTTGAAATATAAACTGTTTCTTTCTTTAAAATAACTTTTGCATTATCTGCAAAAACAATAAATGTAAAAAAGATAAAAAAAAACAAAAAAAACTTAAATCTCATATTTAACGCTTTAAATCATTTGCAATACCGAGCATGTCATCAGATGTCTGAATCGCACGTGCATTTATTTCATAAGCTCTCTGTGAAGTTATTAAATTTATCATCTCTTCAATTACTTTAACATTAGATGATTCCAGATAGCCCTGCAATATTGTTCCCATTCCTTCATATCCCGGGATCCCTTCTATTGGTTGGCCAGATGATTCTGTTTCAACATATAAATTATTACCTATTGATTCAAGACCAGCAGGATTTGCAAATTTAACAATATGCAACTGCCCTACCAATTGCGCATCTGTTTCATTTACAAGCGAAACCATAACATCCCCATTTTCTCTTATTGCAATTCTCTGCGCTTCTGGTGGAATCACGATATCTGGCTGTACCAAATAACCATTAGAAGTGACCAAATTACCCTGAGCGTCAATCTTGAATGACCCATCTCTGGTATATGCGATCTGTCCATTGGGCAATTGAACCATAAAAAAACCATCGCCCTGTATGGCTAAATCAAATGGGTTATTGGTTTCAACAGGACTACCCTGTAAAAATGATTTTGTGGTGGCTGCTAGACGCACACCATGCCCGATTTCAATAGGTGTTGGATACTGAGTACCAAAATTATTCGTGATACCAGCGGGTCTTATAACCTGATATAAAAGGTCCTGAAATTCAGCTCTTGATTTCTTAAATGCCGTAGTATTCACATTAGACAAATTGTTTGAAATAATATCAATATTATGTTGCTGTGCAACCATTCCAGATGCTGCCGTCCATAATGCTCTTAACATATTTCATTACCTCCTTCTATTTGATTTTATATTTGTATATTCCCTACATCATTTACAGCTTTATTTAACGTCTGATCATGCGATTGTATTGCTTTTTGAGCTGCTTCATATGCTCTATATGCAGTTATCATGTCAACCATTTCTCTTATAACATTTACATTTGATGTTTCAAGATATCCCTGCTTTATCTTCACATAATCTACATAACTGTCTTCAGGTAATAGTTTGCCATCAAGCGTATAAAAAAGATTATTGCCCTGTTTACGCAAAACATCATCTTTTGTAAATATTGCAATACGCAATGTATCTCTCTCATTATTATCAACAAAAACTCTACCTGCTTCATCAACACGGATATCTTTTCCATCTATGGTGATTATACCACGCTGCCCAAGAACTGGAAATCCATCTTGTGTTACCAATGTGCCTTCTGAATCAAGAGAAAAACTTCCATCCCTAGTATAACGTATACCCTGGGGTGTCATGACCACAAACATACCATTTCCCTTTATTGCAAAATCCATTGTATTTCCTGTTTCTATATAAGAACCCTCTGTTATAACATCTGGTCTTATTCCATCAACTCTTAATTGCACTCCTCTTCCAACCATACCTATAGGTATATATGCATCTGCAACACCACCAGGTATTGGAATTTTAGCATCATTGATTCTGTATAAAAACATTTCAGGAAAAGGAACATATAAAGCTGTATCTTTTTTATATCCTGTTGTATTCACATTTGCGATATTGTTTGCTATTACATCCTGTTGCTGCAGTTGAGCTATGAGTCCTGATGCTGCTGTATATAAACCACTTATCATAAAAACCTCCTTTTATTTTATTGTTTGGTCTGTTCTGCTGGCTTCTCTCCAACAGTTGATTCTGGCTTTGCAATAAATGATAATTCTTTTGAAAATTTACTTTCAATGGGTGGTATATCCTTGGTAACAGATGTCATAACAACATAATATTTTTTTCCAACTTCAAGTCCACGTATAATATATTTTACATCATTAACGGGTGATGGATTCACTTTTGTATAACCTTTACCAGATGTTTCTGTTATATAAATATTATATCCAGCCATATTGGCAGGTGGCATTTTGCCCCAGTTAACCTCTATCACACCGTTTTGTTCAACTGTTGATTTTTTTGCTATTGGGAATACCTCAGGAGTCCCTGGAATCACAGGCGCAGGTACTGCATTTGCCTCATTGGAATATGGACTCTCAACAGGTGGATATGTATTATTGATGGCTGTCACAACGAAATAATATCTGGTTCCATTATTCAAGCCATCAATCGTGACATAATTTTCTTTTATTCTTTTAACAACAGGTATATATCGCGTTCCAGGTGATTTTGACATATAAACTGCATAACCAATTACATTTGGTTCTTCATTTGGTTCCCATGTTAAATTCACAGCATTATTTCCTGGATAGGCCTGCAGATTTTTAGGTGGTCTTACAACACTTATTGCTTTTATCTTACTCTTTTCCTGACCGAATCTGAAAATCAAAGAAAATCTATGTGAGTCACCAAGATGCTCTGCATGTCCTATATAAGCATAATCAACCTGCCAAGTATCTTCTTTATATGTTGCACCTCCTGTAAATCTACCCGGCATTGTAACAAAAGAAGTATATCCACCACGAAGGCCTAAATGTTTTTTAAAAAACCAACCCTCAACTCCAACATGGATACGTAATTCTTCCGGTGGTAAAGATGATATTGTATTTCCCTGTGCATCATATAAAACCTCTGCTATCGGTCTGCCTGCAATATTTAAATCCGCAAAAAATTCAAAATCAGATGTAACAAGCAAGTTGTCTTCTATATAATATGCAGCTCCTAACCTGAATGATGTTGGTATCTTTTCATCAGAAAGTCCACCATCCCAATCAAGATTTGTATCAACATCTTGAATAAAAAAACCAAGGTTTACTTTTTTACCCCACTGTGGAAGCGGTATCTGATACAACATCCCCAGATCAAGGCCAAGCCCATTGGCTATACCATGTAAAGTTGTTGTCCCCAGTTGATATGTTGCAGTTGAATTATAATTCAAATATTTCAAATTAACACCAATTGAAAATGTTCTTTCAAGATTAAGTGCCGCGGCAAAACTACCTAAAACAGTAAATTCCTTTGTTGTATTTGCATCATTGTGAATAAGAGAAATAACTGATAACTGCCAGGCAGTATCCTGAAAAAATGGAGAACCAAAAGAAATATAAGTATAATATTCCTTACCATTGAGAAGCGGTCCTACAAAAAGATTTAATTCTGACCGTTCTAATTGAACAAGTCCTGCAGTGTTCCAGTAAATACAGCTGCCATCATCTGCAATTGCAGTAAAAGCATGACCCATACCAAGTGCTCTACCACCTATGCCAAGTACCCCTCCTTTATCAAAAGCACCTGCAAATAAAGAAATATTAATAACTATTATCAAAAACAAAATAAAAATTAATTTTTTCATTTTATACCCCCTAAAAATTAGGATAAATTATTTCGCCGTTCAAGCGTATGCTTGAACCCCTCAACAATTGTTCATCTGTTATTAAACCACGAGAATAATTTTGCGCTTGTGCAGCAGGGACCATCAAAGACATTGTCCCCCCACCAGCCATGAGTGCATTTATTCCCACCTGATTTATTGTATATGCAGAGCTTTCTGCTAAACTCTCTGCAATGGATCTAACCATCAAAGCCATCTCTTTTAAAACATATTTTGGAATGGTATTTTCTGTTACATAATCCACATTGAAAAGTTTTGTTCCATCCTGTCTAGTTTCAAGATATGCAGCTCTTATAGCCCCTGATTCTACATTTGGAAAACCAACTATGGAAACAGGTCCTGTCGCAGCAGTTGCTGTTACCTGTTGTGGTAATATACCAGGCACTACAGCTGTTGTTCCATATCCAGGCAATGTCTCCGGACCAGGTGGCGGAACTGGAGTTGGTTTTGCCTTTTCTTTTTTCAATTTCTCTATATTTGATCTTGCAAGCGCTGCCTCTGCGTCGTCTTCTCTTACATCTCTTTCCTTTATTTGATTTAAAAGTGCTTTTAATTGATTTAATGCTTCTTTATTAACAGCCGGTAAAACAGGTGTATAAATTTTTATTGTCTGAACAGGTGTTGAAGAAGTAGAGCCAAGTTTATCGGTTGCTTCAAAAACAAAAATGTACTCACCATCAGGCAATAGCTGGTATTTATTATCAGTTCCATTCCATATAATCTGTGATGGTGGCATACCAATATCTATATATGATTTCACAAGATTATTATTTTTATCAAGAATATTCAAAACCCATCTATCTATACCTGCCTCAGATGAAGCACTGAGTTTAAATGTTGCAAGTTCTCCATTTTTTGGTGCAAAAGAAATCGGCTCAACAGCTGCCGAAACCTCAGGTGTGGGTAGTTTTCTTTTTACCTTACCCCACATCCAGTAAATAGATACCCAGTGAGAGTCACTTTCTTCTTCTGCTTTATCTCCAAATTTTAGACCCGTACAATATGCATAGTCAATCCCAAGCCAATATCTAGCTGATGCACCAAGACTAAGCCTCCACGGTCCTGGATACATAAAATAAACAAGTCCGCCACGAAGTCCAAAATGCCCATCCAAAAGCCATTGTTCAACACCAAAACGCATTCTGTTTTTTTCTGCCTGAAACACCTTTGGATCATTTACAGCATTCCAGTCAATTGAAAAACTGGTTATTTCATTTTGGATAAGTTCTGTTGTCCTCATGGAAAGACCAAGAGCTGATGTAAAATAAAGTGACTCCTCTTGACCCGTTGAAATTCTTTTCATCCTGCCCGAGACATCTCTAAGCATTATTGCAATATTAAAATCTTTTAAAAATTCTATTATACGTAATTTATACATGAAACCAACATCTAAGGACCATGCCCATGCATCATATTCATCTCTGGGTATTGCAGGATTATAGTTTTTATAAAAATCTTTATACTCAGCATCTGAAAACATATATTTAACGTTTAGTCCGAATAAAAAACTCCTATCTGCCGTGAGTGGCGTTGAATATGTGAGTGCAACCTGACCTTCCTGAAAATTTCTATTTATAAAAGTTCTGTATTTTTCACCTAGGAACGCCTGCTCTGCTGCTGTAAAATCTCCATACCAATTTTCTCTATAACCTGCTCCAATGAAAAATGTGCTTGTAGGATCATAAAAAAGAGAACCAGGTCCTGTATTAACACCGGGAGCAGGTATTTCAACTTTATCAGGATATCTACCCACAGGGTGATAAAGGCGCATATATGACAATCCAAAATACTGATTACCGAGAGCCATTATAAAAGAAAAAAATCCGGTAAAAGGCATTGTCTTGTAATAGCTACCAGATGTCCAGAATATTTCATTATGATCAAGCTGAGCAATACCTGCAGGATTGTAATAAACTGCAGATGCATCATCTGCTATTGCAGAAAATGCTTCACCCATACCTATGGCACGCGCACCTGTTCCAAATGGATAATATCTGTTAAAAAATGGTTCATATACACTTTCCCATCTGATTTTTTTAGCATCATCAAAGTAATCGGACTTAATAAAGGAGGGAGATAAAATAATAAAAGTAAAGACAAAAAATACACTAAGGCATTTTTTTATTTTACACACAATTGCCTCCAAAATTTTAACTTTAACAATATATTTAAAAACCTTTAAAAAAATACGTTTTAATTTATCACGAATAATTTTATATGTCAATAATATTTTTACAACACATTTTCTTAATTTAAAACTTTTTAAAATAGTTAATTTCCATCTGCTACATGCAATTTATTTTTTATCCATCATCGTTTTTATCTGTTCTTTATATATCTCTCTTATCCTATTTAATATTGTCCTGTATTCTTCTGTCTTGTAATCTGGATATGTCCAGTCAAATGCTACAAAACCTTTATTTTCATATTTTAAAGTAACTTCTGCAAAAATACCATCTCCTATGTAAATTCTATGGCTATAATTTTTTGTTGTGGCAAGTATGAATTTGCTTAGGGATAGAAGGCCTGGATCTATGTTTATTCTACGATTTTTTGTATTTTCATATAAAAATTTTTGTTCTATTTCGTTTGTTAAAATTTTAATTGAACATAGTTCGCCAGGATCCTGTAATTCTTTAAAACTTATAAACCTACGAATCAAATTATCTCCAATTTCTTTATTATAATAATCAGTATATGTGAAACTTAATTTTTCAGATTCAAAATCAACAGAATCAAACTTTTCCTGTAACATTTCTTTTGCC
>JAOAIN010000065.1 GCA_026414685.1 Candidatus Goldiibacteriota bacterium | reverse complement strand
AGGTAAAAATTATGATTTAATAACAGGTGGATTTGAAGCTGTTGGTGAATTTCAGATGAATAAGATAGATGAAAAAACTATGAAAGAAATAGAAGATGTTTGCTGTCCTACATGTGGTTCTTGCGCTGGTATGTTCACAGCCAATACAATGAACTGTTTAAGTGAAGCATTGGGCATGGCACTTCCTGGAAATGGAACAATACCTGCTGTTTATGCAGAAAGAATACGTCTTGCAAAAAAGTCAGGAATGAAAATAATGGAACTTGTTAAGAAAAATATAAAACCCCGTGATATAATGACTGAAAAGGCATTTGAAAATGCTTTTGCTGTAGATATGGCGCTCGGTGGTTCAACAAATACTATTCTCCATTTACCAGCAATAGCAAATGAAGCAGGGATAAAGTTTAATTTGAAAAAAATTAATGAAATATCAGAAAGAACTCCCAATTTATGTAAAATTTCTCCGGCAAAATTGCCAGATGGAACACAACATTATATTGCTGATTTATATGAAGCTGGCGGCATTCCAGCTGTTATGAAAGAACTATCAAAAAAGAAATTATTACATCTTGATTTAATTACTGTTTCAGGTAAAAGAGTAAAAGAAAATATACAGGATGCAGAAGTTATAAGAAAGGAAGTTATAAGACCTATTGAAAATCCATATTCTGAAAAAGGTGGACTTGCTATTTTATATGGCAATCTTGCACCTGATGGTGCTGTTGTGAAACAGAGTGCTGTGGCGCCTGAAATGATGAAAAGAGAAGGTGTTGCCAGAGTTTTCAATTCAGAAGAAGAAGCCCAACGAGCAATACTTGGTAGAAAAATACATCCAGGAGATGTGGTTGTTATAAGATATGAAGGACCAAAAGGTGGTCCTGGAATGCGTGAAATGCTTGCACCTACATCTGCCATTTCTGGTATGGGGCTTGATAAGGTGGTCGCCCTTATAACTGATGGCAGATTTTCTGGTGGGACGCGCGGTGCGGCAATCGGACATATATCACCCGAAGCAATGGAAGGTGGACCAATAGCACTTGTAGAAGATGGTGATATAATTTCAATAGATATACCTGGTAAGAGAATAGATTTAAAGATAAGTGAAGAAGAATTAAAGAAAAGAAAAGCAAATTGGAAACCTATAGAACCAAAGATAAAAACAGGTGTTTTATATAGGTATTCGCAGATGGTTACATCTGCATCTACAGGAGCTGTGTTTAAAGATAAACTGTTTTAAATTTATAAATCTCTAAAAATTTAAAATTGAAAGAAGGAGAAAAAATGAAAGGTTCAAAGATTTTACTGGAATGTTTAAAAAAAGAAGGAGTTGAAATTATATTTGGTTATCCAGGTGGTGTAGTGCTACCTTTATTTGATGAAATTTATAGCGAAAAGCAGATAAAACTTGTCTTGGTCCGGCATGAGCAGGGAGCAGCACATATGGCTGATGGTTATGCCCGTTCTACAGGTAAAGTTGGAGTATGTCTTGCAACATCTGGACCAGGTGCAACAAACCTTGTTACTGGTATAGCAACAGCATATATGGATTCTGTGCCAATAATTGCTTTAACAGGGCAGGTATTGACTTCACATATTGGCAACGATGCTTTTCAGGAAGCAGATATTACAGGAATAACAAGACCAATAGTTAAACATAATTATTTAGTCAGGAAAACAAAGGATATACCACAAATTATAAAAAATTCTTTTTATATTGCTTCAACAGGAAGACCAGGACCTGTTGTTATTGATTTGCCTAAGGATGTTTTAATAGGTGATGTGGATTTTCAATATCCCGATGCGCCAAATTTACGTGGTTATAAACCAAATTACGAAGGTAATAAATTACAGATAAAAAAAGCTGTTGAACTTATTGAAAAGGCTCAAAGACCTGTTATTTATATAGGTGGTGGAGTTATAATATCAGGGGCTTCAGCAGAGGTTATTGCACTTGCTGAAAAAATAAATGCACCTGTTACTACTACCCTTATGGGAATAGGGTCTATACCATGGAATCATCCTTTGTATATTGGTATGCTTGGAATGCATGGAACAAAATATGCTAATTATTCAGTCCAAGAGTCAGATTTACTGATTGCCATAGGCGCTCGTTTTGATGACAGAGTAACAGGAGATGTGAAAACATTTGCCCCGCATGCAGATATTATACATATTGATATTGATTCTGCATCAATTGGTAAAATAATCAAAGTTGATGTGCCAATTGTCGGTGATGCAAAAAGAATAGTCAAAGAAATTGTTGATTTAGTAAAGAAAAAAGAGCATAAAGAATGGTTGGAAAAAGTAAATAAATGGAAACAAGATTTCCCACTTACATATAATAATGAAGGTGAGGTCATAAAACCGCAGTATGTGATTGAAAAAATACATGAATTAACAAAAGGAGAAGCAATAATTACAACTGAAGTTGGTCAGAATCAGATGTGGGCAGCTCAATTTTATAAAGTTTCAAAACCAAGAACATTTATTACATCAGGTGGTCTTGGAACCATGGGTTATGGTTTCCCTGCAGCAATTGGTGCTCAGGCAGGTAATCCTGGAAAAATTGTTTTTGATATTGCAGGTGATGGATCTATACAAATGAACATTCAGGAATTGGCAACAGCGGTTAAATACAATTTCCCTGTTAAGGTTGCAATTTTAAATAATGGATATCTTGGTATGGTGAGACAGTGGCAGGAATTATTTTTTGGTAAGAGATATTCTCACACATACATTGAAGATAGTGTTGATTTTGTAAAATTAGCCGAAGCATATGGAGCCAAAGGTTTACGAGCTACAAAGAAAGAAGAAGTTGTAAAGGTTTTAGACGAAGCGCTTTCATATAATGGGCCAGTTTTAATTGATTTTCGTATTTCAAAAGAAGAAAATGTATGGCCAATGGTACCGGCGGGTGCATCGCTTAATAATATGCTGGAAGGAGAACTGGCCTAAAATATTTTAATCAAGGAGAGATTAAATGAGTGATAAAAGAAAAATTATAGGTGTGATTGTTGAAAATCAACCTGGAGTTCTTGCCCGTATTGCAGGGCTTTTCTCAAGCAGAAATTTCAATATTGAATCTCTGGCAGTTGGTGAAACAGAAGATCCAACAACATCTAGAATGACAATTGTTGCTCGTGGAGATGAAATAGTTTTAGAACAGATAGAAAAACAACTCAACAAACTAATTGATGTTATAAAAGTTATTGATATGACAGATGAGGATTATGTTGAAAGAGAACTTGCTCTCATTAAAATAAATACAGAAGGGAAAGATAAAACAGAAATAATGCATTATATTAATATTTTTAAAGGCAAGGTTATGGATACTTCACATGATACAATCATGGTGGAAATAACAGGAAATGATGAGAGAATAAATTCTTTTTTGAATATTATGAAGGATTTCGGTATAAAAGAAATGGTCAGAACTGGACCTGTTGCTTTAATCAGAGAAAAAAAGAAAAGAGATTAAATTTAATAAATCGGAGGTTAAAAATGGCAAAAATTTATTATGACAAAGATGCAAATCTCAATGTTTTAAAAGGAAGAACAGTTGGAATTATCGGTTATGGTTCACAAGGACATGCACATGCTCAAAATTTAAGAGATAGTGGTGTCAATGTAATTGTCGGAGAAATTGAAGGGACAAAAAATTATGAAAATGCTAGAGAAGCAGGATTTAAAGTGATGTCTGCCGCTGATGTGGCAAAAGAGGCAGATATAATTATGATTTTAATACCAGATCCTATACAACCAACTGTTTATGAACAATCTATAAAAGATGGTTTAAAAGCTGGAAAAGTTCTTGCATTTGCCCATGGTTTTAATATTCATTTTGGTCAGATAATTCCGCCTAAAAATGTTGATGTGATAATGGTTGCACCAAAAGGACCAGGACATATGGTAAGACGACAGTATGAAGAAGGTAAAGGTGTTCCATCACTTATTGCTGTTTTTCAAGATGCATCTAATAGGGCAAAAGATATAGCACTTGCTTACGCAAAGGGATTAGGTGCTACAAGAGCAGGTGTTATAGAAACATCTTTCAGAGAAGAGACAGAAACAGATCTTTTTGGTGAACAGGCCGTATTATGCGGTGGTTTAACATCTCTTATAAAGACAGGATTTGAAGTTCTTGTAGAAGCTGGATATCAACCTGAGATGGCTTATTTTGAATGTTTACATGAGTGCAAACTTATAATGGATTTGATTTATGAAAAGGGTATCGCAGGAATGCGGGCGTCCATCAGTGAAACAGCAAAATACGGTGATGTAACACGTGGTCCAAGAATCATAACACCGGAAACTAAATTTGAAATGAAAAGGATGCTTAGAGAAATTCAAACAGGCCAGTTTGCCAGGGAATGGATTTTGGAAAATAAAGCCAATAAACCTGTATATAATGCATTATTAAAGGAAGATGCATCTCACCTTGTTGAAACAGTGGGCAGAGAAATAAGAAAACTGATGCCTTGGATAGGAAGCAAGGATGAAAAAAGTAATAAATTTGTTGAAGAAAAAGATACAAAGAAAAAAATAGCAGGAAAAACAAGAAAGGCAAAACACAGGAAAAGATAAATTTGTTATTTATAACTTGTTTTTAAATAGTTCTAATATAGTTCCAAAAATAGTTAGTAATTATCAACGGCTATTTTATAACTAAATTTGAACTTATTTAGAACTATTTCTGAATAATACTTAAAGGAAGGTGAAAATATATATGAAACAATCATCTGATAAAGTTTTTATTTTTGATACAACACTACGTGACGGGGAGCAGGTGCCAGGAGCTGCACTCACAAAAAATGAAAAAATAGAAATAGCAAAACAGCTTGAAGCACTAGGTGTTGATATAATAGAAGCAGGGTTTCCCATATCATCACCAGGTGATTTACAGGCAGTTAAAGAAATATCAAAAATTATTAAAAAATCAATAATTGCAGGACTTGCAAGGGCTGTAAGAAAAGATATTGATGCATGTGCAGAGGCAATTAAACCTGCAAAAAGAGGCAGAATTCATACTTTTATCGGAACTTCTGATATACATGTAAAATACATAACAAATACCACGCGTGAGGATGTTTTAAACAGGGCTATTGATGCTGTAACCTATGCCTGTAAATTTAGTGATGACGTAGAATTTTCAGCCATGGATGCTGCAAGGACTGATTTTGACTATCTATGCAAGATTGTAGAATCAGTTATTAAGGCAGGTGCAAAAACAGTAAATATTCCTGATTCTGTCGGTTATTCCACGCCAGAAGAATTTGGTAATTTAATAAAAAGATTGTTAAATACTGTTCCAAATATAAACAAAGCTGTTGTTGCAGTTCATTGTCATAATGATTTGGGCATGGCTACTGCAAACTCGCTTTCTGCAATTTTAAATGGTGCAAGGCAGGTTGAATGTACAATCAATGGTCTTGGAGAAAGAGCCGGAAATGCATCACTAGAAGAGATTGTAATGACTTTAAAGGTTAGAAATGATATTTATAAAGTTGATACAAACATAAAAACAGAAGAAATTTATAAAACATCCCGTCTTGTTTCACGGCTCACTGGCATGCCTGTTCAGCCAAATAAAGCAATAGTTGGTGCAAATGCTTTTGCCCATGCTTCGGGAATACATCAGGATGCAATTTTGAAAAAAGAAACTACCTTTGGCATAATGACTCCAAAGTCAATAGGTATTCCAGGCCATGAAATTGTTCTAACAAGCCGTTCTGGCAGACATGCATTAAAACACAGACTCACTTACCTTGGTTACAAAGTAACTGATAAAGAGTTAAATGATATTTATGTTAAGTTTCTTGAAATTGCTGATAAGAAAAAAGAGGTGTTTGATGAAGATTTAATATCCATAATGCAGGGCACTGGACAGAAAGCAAAAGAGATTTATCAGCTTGATTATTTTTATGTGGCAACAGGAAATAAAGTTTTACCCACAGCAACTGTTGCAATAAAAAAGGGTGAAAAAATATTTAAAGATGCAATGACAGGCGATGGACCTGTGGATGCTATTTATAAAACAATAAATAAAATATTAAAAGTGGAACCCAAACTTACAGATTTTCAGATAAAAGCTATAACAAAGGGACAAGAAGCTCAAGGTGAGGTCACTGTTCGTGTCGCAAAGGGAGACAAAGAAGTAACTGGACGTGGTATTTCAACCGATATATTGGAGGCAAGTGCAAAGGCCTATCTGGATGCAATATCAAAACTAGAAAGTATTAAAAAAGAAAATTAGATAGGATAATTAATAAATGGAGGAAGTTCATGGCGATGACAATTGCAGAAAAAATACTTGCAGTGAAATCAAAAAGAAAAAAAGTTGAACCAGGTGAATTAATAATAGCTGATGTTGACATGGTTTTGGCTAATGATATAACAGCACCACTCGCTATTAAGGAATTTAAAGCAACAGGTGCAAAAAAAGTATTTGATAGAAGAAAAATTGCTTTAATACCCGATCATTTCACTCCCAATAAAGATATTAAATCAGCAGAGCAGGCAAAAATTTTAAGGGATTTTGCAAGAGAACAAAAAATTGTTCATTATTATGATCAGGGAGAGGTTGGTATTGAGCATGTTTTATTACCGGAAAAAGGTATAGTTGTTCCTGGTGACCTTGTGATAGGGGCAGATTCGCATACATGCACTTATGGTGCTTTGGGAGCATTTGCAACAGGTGTAGGTTCTACTGATGTTGCATTTGCAATGTTAACTGGTAAAGCATGGTTTAAAGTCCCTTCTACAATAAAATTCGTATATAATGGTAAATTAAACAAATGGGTTTATTCAAAAGATTTGATATTATGGACAATCGGAGATATAGGCGTTGATGGAGCTTTATATAAAGTCATGGAATTTACAGGGTCTGTTATAAAAAGACTCTCAATGGATGCTCGTATGACTATGTCAAATATGGCGATAGAGGCCGGTGGCAAAGCAGGTATCATTGAAGCAGATGATGTAACTATTACATATGTTAAATCAAGAGCTTTAAAAAAATGGAAAATTTATAAAAGCGATAAAGATGCAAAATACGAAAAAATAATTGAATATGATTGCAGTAAAATAGAGCCGGTAGTAGCAACACCGCATTTGCCTGAAAATATAAAACCTGTTTCTAAATTATCAAATGTAAGTATAGACCAATCGGTTATTGGTTCTTGTACAAATGGAAGAATGGAAGACATGTATATAGCAGCTAAAATATTAAAAGGAAGAAAAGTAAATTCTAGAGTGCGCTGTCTTATCTTTCCTGGTTCTAAGGATATTTATTTAAAATGTGTTAAAGAAGGTTTAGTTGAGATTTTTGTAAAAGCAGGAGCTGTTTTTTCGCCCCCAACATGTGGCCCATGCCTTGGTGGCCATATGGGTATACTTGCTAAAGGTGAGGTAGCTATATCAACTACAAATAGAAATTTTGTAGGACGAATGGGGCATCCAGAGAGTTTTGTATATTTAGCCAGCCCAGCCATAGCAGCAGCAAGTGCAATATTAGGCAGGATAGGAAGCCCGGAAGAAATTTAGATATTTATATTTATTATTATTTGTTGGTTTACTATTTAAAAATATTTAAATAAACATTAAGAATGTTTAAGCGAGAGTTATTTATGTATATTCTTTTTTGCCGGAGGTTTTTATGATAAAAGGTAAAGTGTGGAAATTTGGAGATAACATTGATACAGATGCCATAATTCCAGCAAGGTATTTAAATACATCTGATCCAAAAGAACTTGCAGCTCATGTGATGGAAGATGCAGATAAAGATTTTCCAAAAAAAGTAAGTGCTGGAGATATAATAGTTGCAGGGAAAAATTTTGGTTGTGGTTCTTCTCGTGAACACGCACCACTTGCAATAAAAAGTGCAGGTATTGCTTGTGTTATAGCAAAAGATTTTGCAAGGATTTTTTACAGAAATGCTTTTAATATTGGATTACTTATATTTGAATCAGAAGAAGCATCAAAAGAAATAGAACAAGGAGATGAACTTGAAATTATTCCAGAAAAAGGGCTAATAAGAAATTTAACAAAAAATAAAGAATATGCAGTAAGACCAATTCCTGATTTTATGCAGGAACTAATAAATGCAGGCGGACTTATGAATTACGCTAAAAAATTTATAAATAAAAAAGGAGTGAAAAAATGAGTAAATCTTACAACATTGCATTGATTGGTGGGGACGGCACAGGACCGGAAGTATTAGCGGAGGGAGTAAAAGTTTTAAAAGCTGCAGGCGATAAATATGGAGTTAAATTCAATTTTACAGAGTATGATTTTGGTGGAGAGCGTTATATGAGGACAGGCGAGACCCTGCCTGATTCTGCAATTGAAGAATTAAAAAAACAGGATGCCATTTATTTAGGCGCAATAGGTCATCCTGATGTAAAGCCTGGAATACTTGAAATAGGTATTCTTCTTAAATTGCGTTTTTCACTTGACCAGTATATAAATTTGCGACCTGTTAAACTCTATCCTAATGTTGATTGCCCTTTAAAGGATAAAAAGCCAGAGGATGTTGATTTTGTAGTTATCAGAGAAAATACAGGTGGTATATATACTGCACAAGGTGGAGTTGCGAAAAAAGGAACTCCACAAGAGATAGCTTCACAACTCATGATTTATTCCAGATTTGAAGTTGATAGATGCATTAAATATGCTTATGAATATACTAAGAAAAGAAATAAAAAGAAAAAATTAACTTTGGTCCATAAAACTAATGTTTTAACATATTGTGGAGATTTATGGATGAGAGCGTTTAAGGAAATGGGTGATAAATATTATCCTGATATACAGCAGGATTATGCACATGTTGATGCGACCACTATGTGGTTTGTTAAAAATCCAGAATTTTTTGATGTAATTGTTACTGAAAACATGTTTGGTGATATTATTACAGATTTAGGGGCTATGATTCAGGGTGGGATGGGAATTGCAGCAGGTGGCAATATAAATCCCGAAGGCGTTTCAATGTTTGAACCAATCGGTGGTTCTGCTCCCAAATATACAGGTAAAAATGTTATAAATCCATTGGCTGCTATATGTGCAGGTGCTATGATGATGGAAACACTTGGTGAAGAAAAAATTGCCCAAGCAATTGATAGTGCTGTTGCAAATGCTTTGGGTTCAGGAAAAATCAAGTCCCTATCTGCTGGTAAAATGGGTATGGGAACAATGGAAGTTGGCGATTTAATTGCGAGTTTAGTTTAAAATTAAAAGGAGTGAAATGTGGCAAAAGAATATAATATAGCGATTATGGGCGCAACAGGCGCTGTTGGTGAAATAATGAGAGATATTTTAGAAGAGAGAAATTTTCCTGTAAAAGACATTAAATTTTTAGCATCTGAGCGTTCAAAAGGTAAAAAAATGAATTTTAAAGGAAGAGAATTTCCTGTGGAAGTATTATCTCCTGAATCATTTAAAGGAATTGACATAGTTTTGGCATCAGCAGGAGCATCTGTATCCAAAGAATATGCAAAACACATTTTAGATTCAAAAGCACTTCTTATAGATAATTCTTCGGCATTTAGAATGGAGGCTGATGTTCCACTTGTTGTTCCTGAAATAAATCCAGAAGATTGTAGATGGAATAAAGGCATAATAGCAAATCCAAATTGCACGACTATAATTATGCTTGTGCCTTTAAAACCAATCCATGATGTTGCAAAAATAAAAAGGATTATCTGCTCATCCTATCAAGCAGCATCAGGCGCAGGAGCAAAAGCAATGGCTGAATTAGAACAGCAAGCTAGGGATTGGGCAGCTGGAAAAGAAATAAAAGTAGAAAAATTTCCATATCAATTATTGTTTAATTTAATACCTCATATAGATGTTTTTATGGATGGCGGTTATACCAAGGAAGAAATAAAAGTAATAAAAGAAACACAAAAGATAATGCATGCATCTGAGATGAAAATAACAGCCACAACAGTGCGTGTGCCTGTATTACGGGCACATTCTGAGTCAGTTAATATAGAAACTGAAAAGAAATTAACTGCTGATGAGGTGAGAAAAATTTTATCAAATGCTCCTGGTGTAACTGTTGAGGATGATCCGCAGAATAAAAAATATCCAATGCCACTTTTTGTCTCAGGTAAAGATAATGTGTATGTTGGTAGAATAAGAGAGGACAGTTCCTGTGAAAAAGGTATAAATTTATGGATTGTCGGTGATCAACTTCGTAAAGGTGCGGCATTGAATGCTGTGCAAATAGCAGAGATAGTGCATAAGGAAGGCTTAAAGTAAATTAAAAAATAGTTCAAAGATAGTTCAAAAATAGTTCTTAAGTATTAAAAAAGCTATTTAAGAACTATTTGAGCACTTTGTAAGAACTATTTTTGAATGTATTATTAAATATCCTGGAGGTTTTTATGATACCAAGATATACTTTAAAAGAAATGGGTTATTTGTGGAGTGAGCAAGCAAAATTCCAATCCTGGCTTGATGTGGAAATTGCTGTTTGTGAAGCATGGGCAAAATATGGAAAAATTCCTGCAAAAGATTTAGCTATAATAAAAAAGAAAGCAAAATTTGATGTAAGAGAAATAGAAAATATTGAGCAGGAAGTAAGACACGATGTTATTGCTTTTTTAACTGATGTTGCAACTCATGTTGGGAAATCTTCAAGATATATACATATGGGGCTTACTTCTTCTGATGTATTAGATACTGCTATGGCTTTGCGATTGGTAAAAGCTTGCGATATTATCATAGAAGATTTACAGGATTTTATTAAGACATTAAAAAAAGTTGCTTTAAAACATAAGATGACTTTAATGATAGGTAGAACTCATAACATTCATGCAGAGCCAATCACATTTGGACTAAAGGTTTTGATTTGGTATTTTGAAATGAAAAGAAATTTAGAAAGACTTCTAACTGCAAAAAAAGATATTGCAGTTGGTAAACTATCAGGAGCAGTTGGAAATTATGCGCATATACCACCACATATAGAATCATACGCGCTTAAAAAATTAAAATTAAAAAGGGCAGAAGCGGCCAATCAAATAATTCAACGGGATAGATATGCGTATTTGATGTCAGTTCTTGCTATCATTGCAGGAACAATAGAGAAGATAGCAACAGAAATTAGAAATCTTCAACATACAGAAATATTAGAAGTTGAAGAGCCGTTTGCAAAAGGACAAAAAGGGTCATCTGCAATGCCGCATAAAAGAAATCCTGTTATTTGTGAGCAATTATGTGGACTTGCACGTCTTGTAAGGACAAATACATTTGCATCTTATGAAAATATTGCATTATGGCATGAAAGGGATATATCTCATTCATCAGTGGAACGCATAATTATACCGGACAATTTGATATTGATTAATTATATGCTAAATAAAATTGATTGGGTAATTGAAAATTTGAATGTTTATCCTGAAAATATGTTAAGAAATTTAAATCATCTCAAAGGTCTTGTATTTTCTCAACAGGTTTTACTTGCATTAGTCCATAAAGGTTTAACCAGAGAAGAAGCATATAAAATTGTTCAGAGTATTGCTATGAAGATATGGAAAGATAAGAAGGAAGATTTCAAAACTTTACTTAAAAAAGATAATATTGTAAAGAAATATTTTGCAGATAAGGAAATAGATGATATATTTGATTATGGTTATTTTTTGAAAAATATTGATGAAATTTATAAAAGAATATAATTTTATTATTTTGGAAAAAATTTTATAATTTAATATAATATAGAGAAAATTATTTAATTACATTATATATATCTTTAATATAAAATGAATTAAGGGGTTTATATGATATCAAAAGGATTAGAAATAAATGAACAATTCCAAAAAGCACTAGAAATAATGGAAAACACTTCAAAAAATATATTTATAACTGGCAAAGCAGGGACAGGCAAATCAACACTTCTTAATTATTTCAAAAATGTAACGAAAAAAAAGATAGTTGTTTTGGCGCCAACAGGTGTTGCCGCTGTTAATATAGGTGGTCAGACAATACATTCTTTTTTTGGATTCAAACCGGATATCACAGTTGATAAAATAAAAAATTTAAAGTCAAAAAAAATAAAGATATATAAGGAATTAGATGCAATTATCATAGATGAGATATCAATGGTCAGAGCTGATCTTCTTGATTGTATAGATATTTTTTTAAGAAAATATGGTAAATCAAAAAATGCTCCGTTTGGTGGTATACAAATGATATTTTTTGGAGATTTATATCAATTGCCACCTGTTGTTTTAAAACACGAAAAGGAAATATTTAGTGTTCATTATAAAAGTCCATATTTTTTTGAAGCAAAAGTATTTAAGGATTTTGAAATGGAATTTGTAGAACTAGAAAAGATTTATAGACAGAAAGATGAAAAATTTATTGAAATATTAAACGCTATAAGAAATAATACGATAAATGAAAAACAGATTGAAGTTTTAAATTCCCTTACTAAAAAAGATTTCAAGAAAGATGATAAACTGGTTATTTATTTGACAACAATAAATAAAAAAGCCGAAGACATAAATAACAAATATTTAAATGAACTCAAAAATCCGATAAAAATTTATATGGCTGAGATTACAGGTAATTTTGACAAATCTTATTTCCCTGCAGAAGCAGAATTAAAGATTGCAACAGGTGCTCAAGTGATGTTATTAAATAATGATTCAAAAGGCAGATGGATAAATGGAACAATGGGGAGAGTTGTGAAAATTAAAAAAAGTAAAAAAAATAATTATGATATTATTTTTGTTGAATTACAAAATGGTTTAGTTGCAGAGGTTGCTCCATATACATGGGAAATATTTGAATACAGATATAATAAAGATAAAAAAATAATAGAAACAGAAACAACCGGCACATTTACCCAATATCCTATAAGACTTGCTTGGGCAATAACAATACATAAAAGTCAGGGCAAAACATTTGATAATGTGATTATTGATTTTTCTAGGGGAACATTTGCGCATGGACAGGCATATGTTGCTCTTAGCAGATGCACAACATTGGAAGGTATTATCCTTGAAAGACCATTTAAAAAATCAGATATTATAATGGATTGGAAAATTGTAAATTTTTTAACAAATTATCAATATAAATTATCAGAAAAAAATATACCAATAGACAAGAAAGTTGAAATAATAAAAGATGCAATTAAAAATAAAAATAAAATTGAGATTGTTTATTTAAAAAAAAGCGATGAAAAAACCAGAAGAGTAATAATACCTGTTGAAATAGGTATGTTAGAATACATTGGTAAAAGATTTTATGGATTAAGAGCATATTGTTATCATAAAAGAGAAGAACGTTCATTTCGTATTGATAGAATTCTTGAAATAAAGGTTTTATAATTTGAAATTAAAATAAATGTAATTTTTTTAAAAAATATTTTAACTATCTCATATTAATTATTGTTAATTTTTGTTATTTTTTAATTAAAAAAATCTAAATTTTACCTAAAAATTTTTAAATTATTAAAGACAATTATTGACAAAAATATTTTTTTATATATAATAATATATAAACGGGGAGCAGAGAAAGGAGGAATAAATATGAAAGTAGGAAATAGAGTCAGAGTTAAAAATTTGGACTATTTTAGAGATTCAATAACAAAGGAAATCGTAAAAAGAGATAAAAAACTTATAGGCGCAGAAGGACATATTAGGGATATTAATTTAGGTATATTTAAGGTTGAATTTGAAGATGGACAGATTGAGTATTTTGATGGAAGAGAATTAGAACTTGCAGAACGTCTTAAAGTTGTTGATGTTGATATGTCTTTTGTTTCCTGGCAGAAGGGGGGAAAATCAATTTATGGGACTGAAGCAGAGGAAAGATATTTTGTAGGAGATTTTAGACGCGGTTGTGTTTTTAAGGGAACAATTGAACTGGATGATGAAGAAATAGAGAGGATGAAACAGGCAGAAAAAGAAGGTATTAGGGCTGTCTTTGATGTTTTTGTCAGAGACCCAGACGATAGAAGGAAAAATAGAAGATAGTAAAAGATAATGCCGATTGCCAAATACTAAGTATCAAATGATAGATGAAAAACAGAAAAAAATACAATAATGATTATTATATATAGTTTTAAAAATATTAGGGGGTGTAAATAAAAAGATTTTTCACTTTTTTCTTTACTATAATTTATAAATATTTTTAAGGAGATTATTAATGGTGTATTATGATGACAGAAAAAAAATGTTTTATATTGATACAAAAGATTCATCATATATATTTGGCATTAATACAGAAGGAAAATTGTATAATGCATATTATGGTAAAAAATTGAATAAAAATCAGAAAGTAAAAATCTGTCAACCACAATTTAAGGAAATTGGTTATCATTCTTCTGATAATATAAAATCAAATTTCAAACCTGAGATTAATATATATGATGGATACAATGTGTTTGAAAATACAATAAAATGTATTTTTTCCGATGGGGACAGAAGCATTGATTATGAATATAATGGATATGAAATAAACAAGAATGTATTAAATATAAAACTTAAAGATAAAAAATATAATTTATTTATTATTTTGAATTATATAGTTCATTTTGAATACAATATTATTGAAAAATCAATCACTGTTATAAATAATGAAAATAAAATAAAAATAATTTTTGAAACTTTAAATTCAGGTGATATGATTCTACCAGCCGGTAAATATTATCTTGGTTTTTTCTATGGCGGATGGATAAATGAAATGACATTAAAAATAGAAGAGATTTCTTATGGTAAAAAGGTGTTGGAAAGCAGAACTGGCAATTCAAGCCATATCCATAACCCATCTTTTTTTATCAGTAAATCTTCTGATTTATCCGAAGATTGTGGAGAACTTTTTTTTGGACAATTATTATGGACTGGAAACTGGAAATTTGTATTTGAAAGGCGTTTTCATGATATTGTTTCTTTTACAGGTGGAATAAACAATTTTGATTCTTTTCTTACACTTTCTCCTGGTATGGAGTTTAATACTCCTTCACTTCTTATTGGTTATTCTAATGAGGGCCTTACAAAGATGACACAAATGCTTCATAATTTTTATAGAGAAAAAATAATTCAAAGTAATAATTTGTATAATTTAAAACGGGTGATTGTTAATAGCTGGGAGGCATTTTATTTTGATATAAATGAAGAAAAATTATTAAAACTTGCTGATATAGCTTCATACATAGGGGCTGAAATTTTTGTTGTTGATGATGGGTGGTTTCGGGGTAGAAATGATGATACATCATCTCTTGGTGATTGGAAACCAGCACCTAACAAATTTCCAAATGGGATAAAAAATTTTATAACAAAAATAAGACAAAAGGGTTTAAAATTTGGGATTTGGATTGAGCCAGAAATGGTTAATCCCAATAGTGAACTTTATAAAAAACATCCTGACTGGTGCTATCATTTTAAAGATCGTAAAAGAATTGAAATGCGTCACCAGTTGGTTTTAAATATCACCAGAAATGATGTGAAAAATTATATAAAGAAAGTTTTAAAATATATAATTGATGAGTTTGATCCAGATTATATAAAATGGGATATGAACAGATATATTTCTCAAGTAGGTGCACCAAATTTAAAAGATAAACCAGTATGGATAAAGCATACAGAAACAGTTTATGAATTGATGAAATATTTAAAGTCTTTAAAACCAGAATTAATTCTTGAAGGATGTGCAGGTGGTGGTGGCAGATTCAATGGCGATATTTTTAAATATGTTGATCAGATGTGGACAAGTGATAATAACGACCCTTTTTGTAGACATTATATACAATACGGGACTTCATTGTTTTATCCTGCTATTGTTATGTGCTGTCATGTGGCAGATAGTCCATATGCTTTAACTGGAAGAAAATCAAAATTATCTTTTCGTGTTCATACAGCCATGGGGGGTAATTTTGGAATAGAAGCAAATTTGTTAAAATGGAATGAAAAAGAAATAAATTATTTAAAAAAAGAAATAGATTTTTATAAACAGATAAGAGAAATAGTATATTATGGAGATTTATTCAGATTAGAAAATCCATATAAATATAAAAGAGTTTCTTTTATGTATGTAAATAAAGATAAATCAAAAGCTGTATTATTTGTATTTGCTTTAGATAATTTATATAATAATACTTATTTAAAATTAAAAGGTTTAGATGAAAAAGATAAATATTTTTTAGAATTAAATGGAGAGAAAATTATAATAAGCGGTGATAAATTAATTAAAAAAGGATTAAAAATTCCAGTGGCAAAAGTCCAAGATTCAATGGTCATAAAAATAGAAAAATTGAAATAAATTATTAAGTGGTTGCTCTTATAATTAATTCCGGTTCTATGATTATATGTTTTTCTTTATTTAATTTTCCTTCCATCGCATCAACAGCAATATCAAAAGCGAGTTTGCCTATTTCTTCAATTGGCTGCCGAACAGATGAGAGGGGTGGATTTAATAATTTTGCTGCCATTATATCATCATAACCTATTATTGCAATATCATCGGGAATTTTTATGCCTAATTCTTGAGCTCTTTTTATAACACCCATAGCAACTAAATCTCCGGCAGCACAGAATATTGCATCAATACCATGATTCTTTTTTAAAAAATTATCAAGTGCAATTTTACCTTCATCAAAAGTATAATTTTCAATATACTCAATATTTTTTTCATCAAAGTGAACATTTAAATTTTGCATTGCATCTTCAAATCCTTTTTTACGTTCAATGGCTGTTGGGTTTATATCCATATTCTCTGGTGGTTGTGTAATACCACATATCAAACATATATTTCTTCTGGCTTTTGTTATTAAATGTTCTGTTGCCTTATAAGCACCTTTATAATTATCAACTCTTATTGAATGTGCGCCTGGCATATCATTTTCTATAAGAATTATAGGCATTTTTCTTAAGTTATATTCTTTTATTATTTCTTCACTTGGTTTTAGTGTTAAGACGATTACAGAGTCAGCTTTTTTACTGTATAAAATTCTTCTTAATAATTCTTCTTTTACTTCTTTTTCATTTCTTGTTGAAAAGGGTATTATACCGTGAATGTATTTGTTTACTGCAAAAGCTCTTTGCTCAATTGCATCTAGTATATTAGATATAAAAGGTGCTGCAAATCTGGCACTTACGAAAGCAATCGCCTCGGTTTTTTTCTTTGCCAGCATACGAGCTGATTCATGTGGATAATAATGCATCTCTTTCACTATGCGCAGGACTTTTTCACGAGTTGAATTTGCAATCCTGTCATAGTTATTCAATACCATTGAAACAGTTGCTTTGGAAACACCTGCTTTCTTTGCAATGTCTTTAATAGTTATTTTTTTCATTAAAATAATACACCCTTACAAAATTAAATTTTTATTAATTATATATCATTATAGGAATAATAGTCAATTAAAATATTTGATATAGAAAAAATGTATGGACATTTTATAAAACAAATTTAATTTTTAATATTTAGCATAAATGTTTTGAAGTTATATTTGAAATTTTATAAAAATATGTCTATGAAACATATAAAAGTATTTCTTGACATTAATTTATAAACATATACAATTTAAAAAAATATTATTATAAAGGAGGATATGATGAGAGATAAAATGTTTATTATGCTATTTATTTTTTTTATCCCCATTTTTGTTTTTTCAGAGACTATAGAAACAACAATAAATGTCAATGTAACATCAACTGTGAATACGTTTAAACCGATCAATATTTTTGGTAATAATGTCAATGGTTGGTCAAATCCAGAACCAGTAAAGGATAAAATACAAGCAGCAGGAAATTATATTTTGCGTTATCCTGGTGGATCATGGGGTGATGCATTTTTTTGGAATAGCGCCGGTAAATATGATGATAATCATAATTGGATACCAGATATAAATGAATATTCAAACAGTGCTTTGGGCGATCTTTTATATAATCAATTAAAAATGACAGATGACGATGAAAAGACAGTTTGGCGTTCAAATACTGACACCGATTTTCCTAATCATCAATGGGTTTATCTTGATCTGCAGACAAAGAGAAATCCAGATAAAGTTGTTATTGTGTGGGGCAATATTGCAAACAAGGCGTGGGCTTTTGCTAAAAAATTTACAATTCAGTATTGGGATCCAAAGGATAGCAGGCAATGGATGCCGTATGAAGCAGAGAAAAATTCCTGGTTGAATACAACAGCCGTTAATATTATTGGAACTGGTGGTAAACAAGAAGTTAGATTTAAACCTGTGAATACACAATATATACGATTACTTATGAAGGAAAGTTCTGCTGGTAAGGGTGGAGAATATTCAATTGCTGAATTTAAAGTTTTTGAAAAAGATATGGAAATAAAAGCAGCAAATAATTTTGCTATTGTTGCATCTTCTTGTAATACTGCTGTTGAACTAAATTTAAATAATTCATGGATTTTTGGTTTTGAGCAGTATATGGAATTTATGAATTCAATGACTCCGAAAGGAATACCTTTAATAATAGTAAATGTGGGTAGTGGTACCCCGCAGATGGCAGCAGCATGGGTTAGATATGCAAATAAGATAAAAAATTATAATATCAAATATTGGGAAATAGGTAATGAAAATGGTGGCCAGTGGGAAACTGGTGGACCACTTAATATGTATGATTATACCAGACGTTTCATAAAATTTTATGAAGCAATGAAAGCAGAAGACCCAACAATTACAATTATTGCCCAGGGACAAGCAGATGGTAAATCAGGTATGTATGATGGTGTTTCTGCAATTGAGGCATTTTTAGGACGTCTGGCTAAAGAGAAAAAACTTCATTATGCAGAAGGACTTGTTACACACAAATATCCTAACTGGGGGCAGCAGCTTGTGGATTTACTTGCATCACCTGAAAAAGATATGAAAGAAATGGCAGAACAAGTTAAAAAGGCGTTAGAAAAATATCCAGAACATAAAAATATACCTATATGGATGACTGAGTTTAATACATCAGATCAAATTAAACCGCATGATATAAGTGTGCGGCTGGAAAATGGATTATGGCTTGCACAATATATACCTGAATTTATAAAACATTTTGGCTCGCGTGGTTATATGATGATGTGGGATGTTATGAATGGTGGTAGTGCAATAACAAATCCAACAGGAGGTGATCATGGCTATCTGCAGGCAGAGCAAGGACCATATCAGTATCAGGAACGAGCAACTTATTGGGTTATGAAAATGATGACAAACTACTGGGCATCACCTGGGGATGATAAAGAACATAGAATGGTTGAGGCAAGTTCTGAAAACAAAATGGTTTCTGTTTATGCGAATTTAAAACCTGATGATACACTTGCTTTACTCATTGTGAATAAAGATCCAGAAAATACATACAAAACAACTATTAATATAAAAGGTTATTTGCCATTAAAAGATGCTAAAATATGGAGATTTGATAAAGATAATTATAGGTGGGATACAAGCGAACAACCATATCATGCTGATCCATCAAACCCACCTTCTGAGTCAAGCATTGGAAATGCCGGAGAGAAATTCACCTGTGAATTCAAACCATATTCAATAACAGTCATACAGATGAAAAAAATATAATCAGTAATAATTTACTGATCAGTTTATTATTAATTTTTTATATTCAGGATAGCGTTGATGGTATTTTCTAATTATAAAATTTGGAAGATGGTAATGTAAAAATATGTTGGTTTTTTAAAATCTTTATTTTACTTTTTACCCTTAGAGAGAAGGGTGAATAATATTTTTATTATTGCAAACATATATTGTTATTTTATAAAATGTTCATATAATATTTTTAATGTTGTAAAAGTATCATTTTTACATTGACAACAAATATGTAATTTATTATACTTTTATAGTTTTTGAAAGTTTGATTTATCAAATTTTTCAATAATATCAAATAAAAACTTTAAATTTTATGTTATAATATTGATATTTTATAATGGTGCCGAGATAGCTCAGTCGGTAGAGCAGAGGACTGAAAATCCTTGTGTCGGCGGTTCGATTCCGTCTCTCGGCACCATCTAAAAAAGAAAATAAAAATTTAAAACTTAAAACAAAGTATTATTGCCGATGTAGCTCAGTGGTAGAGCAAACGATTCGTAATCGTTAGGTCACCGGTTCAACCCCGGTCATCGGCTCCATGGAGCAGTTAATTTTAAGATTTTAAAGGAGGATATATGGCATTGGTAATAAGGTTAAAAAGAATGGGAAAAATTAAAGCGCCATTTTATAGAATAGTAGTAGCGGATGAAAGACGTGCTTCAAAAGGTGGAAAATATATAGCAGAACTTGGTTATTATTCGCCAATAAAAAATCCACCTGATATTAAAGTTAATACAGAAAAAGTATCAGAATGGATAAAAAAAGGTGCGAAAATTTCAGAAACGGTAAAATCAATAATAAAGAAAACAGATATATATAAATCAATAGCAAAAATGAAAAATATTGAAAAATGAAGGATTTATTATTTTTTTTATCTTCTTTGATAGTCAATGATATAAATAAATTAACAATTAAAGAAGTTGAGAATAATTTTTCTAAAAAGTTTTTAATAAAGGTTGCAAAGAATGATATTAAAAATATTATTGGTAGAGAAGGAAAAACAATAAAAACAATAAGAAATATTATTTCAATGGCTTCTGTCCTTAAAGGAAACAAGAAAAAAATACCAATTGAAATCATAGATGAGTGATGAAAATATTCATTTTGACAATTTTCCCTGATATATTTAAGGATACTTTGAGTTTTAGTATATTGAAAAAAGCAAAAGAAAAGGGAAAAGTTGATTACATAATTATTAACATCAGAGATTTTACGCTGGATAAACATAAAACAACAGATGATGTTCCATATGGTGGGCTTGAAGGAATGGTGATGAAAGTTGAGCCCATCTATAATGCTCTTTTAAAAATTAAAGAAGATCTTGATAAAAACAGTAAAACTAAAATTTTACTTTTAAGTGCTTCTGGAAAGAAATTAACCCAGGAAAAACTACGTATTTATTCTCAGATGGATAATATTATTTTGATATGTGGAAGATATGAGGGTGTTGATGAAAGGGTTATAAATTTTGTTGATGAAGAGATATCTATTGGCGATTATGTGTTAAGCGGTGGTGAATTTCCTGCAATGGTATTGATAGAAGGAATTGTCAGATTAATACCTGGAGTGCTAGGTAATAAACAATCCATTGAGAATGAATCATTTAATAATGGTTTATTGGATTATCCTCAATATACAAGGCCAAGGGAATTTAAAGGATTCATGGTGCCAGAAATTTTATTATCTGGGAATCATGAAGAAATAAAAAAATGGAGAAGAAGAGAAGCAATAAAAAAGACATATATGAATCGTCCAGATTTACTTGATAAAATAAATTTGACAGATGAGGATAAAAAAATTTTAAATGAGATAAAGAAAGGAGACAAAAATGAGTAATGTAAAAGAAATTGTTGAAAAGTTATATATGAAAAAAAATAAATATTTTAATAATGTTACAATTGGAAGTACTATAAGGATAAACTCAAAAATAAAAGAAGGTGGCAAGGAAAGGATACAAGGTTTTGAAGGCGTTGTAATTTCAAGACGCGGAACCGGTTTGAATGAAATGATAACTTTAAGAAAAATATCCTATGGTGGAGTTGGGGTGGAAAGAACATATCCTGTTTGTTCACCTTTTATTGAGTCTGTTAAGATAATTAAAAAAGGTAATGCAAAAAAAGCAAAATTATATTACTTAAGAGAATCAGTTGGGAAAAAAGCTAAAAAACAGGCAAGAAAATTTGGCAGTAATATATTTTTCCAGGAAGTTTCTGATGAACAGGAACAAAAGCAAGAATTAATTGGACAAAATACTGATAATACAGAACAGAAAACCGAAGAAAAAAATAGTTAATTATTAAAAAACTTATTCTTTTTAAAATCATTTCATAAATACTTGAATAATCATTTTTTTTCTTGACAAAATCATATTAAACGTTTAAAATTATGTTATAACTTTATGAGGTATAAATATGCTTGAAATATTTAAAGATAGAAGAACTCAAAAGCGTATTTCTCATACACTGGAAACTAATTTTAAAGTATTAGATAATTCTGATATTTCAGCAATAGAATATAAAAAAGCTCAAATGAAAAATATCTCGCTCGGTGGACTCTGCTTACATTCAGAACAATCATTAAAAGTGGGGAATATGTTGCGTGTTAATTTCACATTGGATAAAGCGGATAAAAAAGTTGATACTTTTTGTGAAGTTAAATGGTGTAAACGTGAAATAAATGGTTTTCTGGCAGGTTTAAGTTTTATTACATTAACACGCGAAGAAGAGGAGCATATCAGTAGTTTCATTAATCAATGTAATTAACCTTATTTTTTATTTTCGGGGATTCATATTTTGTTAATTATATATACAATATAATTGAATTTTATATATTATCCATTAGTGTTCTCAAAGAATGTTTGGAAAGATTTTTATAATGATATTTTAGATTTTTAATAACTTAAAAAGGAGATTTTTTTGGAAAAATCAATTATTATAATTGGTGCAGGTGTCGCAGGGTTATCTGCTGGATGTTATGCCAGAATGAATGGTTTTAAGACAACTATTTTTGAAATGAATAATAGAGCCGGTGGCCAGTGTGTTTCATGGAAGAGAAAAGATTATTTTTTTGATCCATGTATACACTGGTTGCTTGGAACATCTCCGGAAAGTTATTTTTATAGGATATGGGAAGAGCTGGGAGTAATCAAAGATAAAAAAATTATATATTTTGATGAATACTGTAGAATAAAATCTATAGAAGGTAAAGAACTTATTTTTTATTCAAATATTAATAAATTTATGTATCATTTAAAGGGAATTGCACCGGAAGATGGTAAATTAATAGATGAATATACTGAAGCCGTAAAAAATTTATGTGAACTTGAGTTCCCAATTGAGCAAAATTTATCAGAATCATTGAAATTATTAATTAAATTAATTCCGTGTTTAAAAATTTTTATTAAATATAAAAATATTTCTGTACAGAAGTTTTCAAAAATGTTTAAAAATCCTTTTTTAAAAAAATATTTTCATATACCTTTTGACATACCAGATTTTCCAATAATAGCCATGATGTTTGTCCATGCCTGGTTTCATAAGAAGAAAGCTGGATATCCAATTGGGGGTTCAATGGGTTTTACATATTCTTTAGTTAAAAGATATAAAGACCTTGGAGGGGAAATTGTTTACAATGCAAAAGTTGAAAGAATAAGAATTATGAATGACAGAGCAACTGGCATAAAACTTCAGGATGGTTCTAAATTTTCTGCAGATTATGTTATTTCAGCATGTGATGGTAAAACAACAATATATAAAATGTTAAATGGAGAATTTAAAGATGAAAAGATAGATAAATATTACAAAGAATTACAATTGTTTCCACCTTTATTGTTTATATCTCTGGGTTTAAAAAGGGATTTAAAGGATAATCCCCATTCAATGCTAATGGAACTGGATGAACCAATAAAGATAGCAGGTAAAGAAATAAATATGTTATGGTGCAGACATACTGCCTATGATCCTGAAGTTGCAATTTATGGCAAATCCGTGTTGTCCATTTTTATTGAAACCGATTTTGATTACTGGAAAAAGTTAAAAACAGATGAGGATAATTATAAATTTGAAAAACAAAAG
>JAOAIN010000024.1 GCA_026414685.1 Candidatus Goldiibacteriota bacterium | reverse complement strand
TGAATTTATCTTTTTTACAATATCAACAGCATTTGCAGAAGTAACACAATAATCAAGTTTTGCTTTTACTTCTGCGGTTGTATTCACATAACCAACTATGATAGCATCAGGATAATTTTTTCTGTATTCATCCACCTCTGCCGGTGTTATGCTATCTGCAAGTTGACAGCCAGCATCAATTTTTGGTAACAAAACTTTCTTTTGTGGTGAAAGTATTTTGGCTGTTTCTGCCATAAATTTAACACCACAAAAAACAATTATATCCTCTTTTACTGTAGCACATTTACGAGATAATTCCAAAGAATCACCTATAAAATCCGCGATATCCTGAATTTCTGGTCTTTGATAATTATGTGCAACTATTACTGCATTTTTCTTTTCTTTTAATTCTTTAATCTTACTAATCAATTCATTATTATCCATTTTTAACTCCTTTTACTTTTTCTTTCCAAAATGGTGACATATTTCTTAATTTTTCTACTATGCCTGGTAAAACGTCTAATACTTCTTTCACATCATCTTCTGTATTGAATTTTCCAAATGAAAATCTGATAGATCCATGAGCAATCTCATGTGGTAATCCCAACGCAAGTAAAACATGAGATGGCTCAAGCGAACCAGACGTGCATGCAGAACCAGATGATGCACATATCCCTTCAAAGTCTAGATGTATAAGTATTGATTCTCCTTCAATATATTTAATACATATATTTAAAATATTTTCCATTCTTTTTTCAGGATGTCCATTAACAACAACTTCTGGAATTTTTTCTAAAATGCCTCTTTCAAGCATATCTCTCAATTTTTTAATTTTTAAAATATTCTCTGGATTTTTATAAAATTCCATTGAAATCTCTGCTGCTTTTGCCATACCAATAATACCAGCCACATTTTCTGTTCCTGCTCGTCTATTTTTTTCATGGTGACCGCCATGAAGTAAAGAATGTATTTTTGTACCTTTCTTTATATATAACAAACCAACGCCTTTTGGTCCATAAAACTTATGTGCAGATATTGATAATAAATCTACTCCGAGCTCTTTTACATTGAGTGCAATTTTTCCAGCTGCTTGTACTGCATCTGTATGAAAATAAATATTATGTTCTTTTGCAATTTTAGCAAGTTCTTTTATCGGTTCTATTGTACCTATTTCATTATTTGCATACATAATACTTGCAAGGACTGTATCTTTTCTTATTGCCTTTTTAAAATCAGTTGGATCAACAAGACCATATCTATCAACAGATAAATAGGTAACAGAAAAACCCATCTGCTCTAAATATTTACAGGTATTCAAAACAGCATGATGTTCTATCTTTGATGTTATTATATGTTTACCTTTATCCTGATTTGCAAATGCAATGCCTTTAATTGCTGTATTATCAGATTCGGTTCCTGAACTGGTAAATACAATCTCAGATGGTTCTGCATTTAAAAATTTAGCCATTTTTTCACGCGCGTTTTCAATATCTCTTTTTATTTCTTGTGCAAAAGAATAAATACCAGATGGATTTGCAAATTTTTCTTTATAATATGGCTCCATTGCTTTTAAAACTTCTGGATCAACAGGTGTTGTTGCTGCATTATCAAGATATATATTTTTCACCATTACTATTAACTCCTTTTTTCAATCAAATGTAAAGCCATAACATCCATAAGTGTTGTTTCCAGTAAAAATTCTTTTATTTTTTCATCCAGTTTTTGCCATATCTTTCTAATTCCACAGAAAGATGTTCTTTTACAAAATTTTGAATTAACAACACAAGAAGATGGAGTAAAATGTGTTTCTGCCGCACTCAATATTTGATATAGATTTATCTTAGATGGTTCACGTGATAGATAAAATCCACCTTTTTCTCCTTTTAGACTCAAAACAAGCCCTGCTTTTCTTAATTTTACAAAAATATTTTCTAGATATCTCATTGATATCTGCTCTTTTTTATTTATATCCTTTATTGATACTGGAGCATTGTTATTTTTTATATATGAATAGGCAAGGTGAGTCAAAGCTCTTAAAGCATATCTTCCTTTGGTTGATATTTTCATCAATATCACCTCATTTTATTTTATCACTTACTTGGTGATATTATAACAATAATAGGAAAGAAAGTCAAGGGATTTTATGAAACGTTCAAAAAAAATGTTCGCTATATATGTTCGTTCAACCTGTTCGCTAAATATGTTTAACATTAATAACGAACGGCTTTTACGAACATTCACAGCGAACATTTTTTTGAACAATTTTTATTTTAATACCACACTCTTTACATCAATTATATCATCCATATTTTTTATACTTTCTATTACATCTTTTGGAACTTCGCTGTCAACGGTTAATACACCGAGCGCTATTTTTTCTTCTTTGCTTCTTCCCAAAGCAAAAGAAGCGATATTAATATTGTTTGTTCCAAGTATGGTTCCAAGGCGACCTATAACTCCTGGTTTGTCTTCATTTTTATAAACAATAATATTTTTTTCTGGTCTTATTTCCAATTCAAATTTATCAATCATTACTATCCTTGCTTCTCTATTAACAGATAGTATACCAAATACACTCCTCTTTTCTTTATCACTAACTATGGAAACACTTATCAGATTTGGATAGTCAGTTTTTATGGTAGTTGTTTTTTCAATTATCTCTATCCCACGCTCTTTTGCAAGTAATTTGGCATTAACATAATTAACGCTGTCTCCAATTACAGGATATAACATACCTTTGACAGCAGCAATTGTTAAAATAGCAAGATTATATTTAGTAACATCTCCACTGTATTCAACTATGATGCTCTTAACATTTCCATCTATTATTTGTGCACAGAAACTACCTAAAGTTTCATTCAAACTCAGATATGGTTGCATTTCTTTTAATAATTCTGGTTCTATTGCAGGAATATTCAATGCATTTTTAATCATACCACCGCGTAGTGCTTCTATGACTTGCTCTACTATTACTTTTCCTACATTTTCCTGCGCTTCAACAGTGGATGCTCCCAAATGCGGAGCTAAAATAATCTTATCTGGGTCAACATTAAACAAAGGACTATCAAATGGCGGCTCTTTTTCATAAACATCAAAAGCCGCTTTTTTAACTTTTCCTTTTATTAAAGCATCTGCAATATCTGCTTCGTTAATTATACCCCCACGTGCACAATTCACTATCATTACACCATCTTTCATCATTTCAATCTCTTTTGCAGTTATCATATTTGTTGTTTCTTTTGTTTTTGGAACATGAAAAGTCAAGATATCTGCATTTTTAATAACAAAATGTAGATCTCCCAATTCTATACCGAGCGCCTCTGCTTTTTCTTTTGTGACAAATGGATCATATCCGATAACTTTCATCCCAAACGCAAGCATTCTTTTTGCAACTTCTGTCCCAATTCTTCCAAGTCCTATTATACCCAGTGTCTTTCCGTAAAGTTCTGTTCCTATAAATTTATTTCGCTCCCATTTCTTTGCTTTTAAAGAAGCATCTGCCTGCGGAAGATTTCTTGCCATACCGAGAATGAGAGTAATTGTCTGTTCCGCAGTGGATAAGGTATTCGCATCTGGTGTATTCATTACAATTATACCTTTTGAAGTTGCTGCCTGCATATCAACATTATCTACTCCAACACCGGCCCTTCCTATTATTCTCAATTTTTTTACTTGAGATAACACTTTTGCTGTAACTTTTGTACCACTTCTTATAATTAATGCATCATAGTTGGGCAACTCTTCTGCAAGTTGATTTTCATCAAGACCGGTTTTTACAACACATTCAATATCCTTTTCTTTTTTAAGCATCTGTATTGCATCATCTGCAAGTTTATCACTTACAAGTATTTTATACATAGTTAGCCTCCTTAATGATTATTGATATTTTTCTTCCAATAATACTTCCATTGCTCTTTTCACACCTTTACCTATTTCAATCTTACCGCCAAGTTCTGTAATTGCCATCTCAACTGCTGCAAGACCTATTATGGGATCAAATCTATCTGTATAACCGAGTGTGCCGACCCTGAAAATTTTTCCTTCCAATTTTCCTTGACCACCAGCCATGGATATACCATAATCATCACGTATCTTTTTCACAAGTGCCTTTCCATCAACACCCTCTGGGACTTCAACAGAACATAAAACAACAGCTGGATTTTCTTTTGCAAATGGTTTTAAACCGAGTGCAATGATTCCTTCTCTCACTGCTCTTGCCAATTTTCTATGTCGTTCCCAAATATTTTCAAGACCTTCTTCCTTTATTAAACGTAAGGCAACTGCCTGCTGAGTCATTAAAGACACTGCGGATGTCCAAGGAGTATCGGGCTGTTTTTCTTTTGTAAGGGACTTTTCATATCTTTTTAAATCAAAATAAAACCTCGGGGATTTACACTGCTCCACAACCTTCCACGCCTTTTCACTGCAGGCAACATAGGCAAGTCCAGGTGGAATCATAAGCCCTTTTTGAGAACCAACAACAATAATATCCACTCCCCATTTATCCATATAAAATGGCTGAGCACCAATACCGGATATACCATCAACAACAAGTATTGCCCTATGATTTGCAGTGAGTTTTGCAAATGCTTCTATATCATTATATACTCCTGTGGATGTTTCATTTAAAGTAGTAAAAACAGCAACAGCATCAGGATTTTCATCAAGTGCTTTTTTGAGTTCTTCTGGTTTTACTGCATATCCCCATTCAGGAGCAATTTTCACTATATTTGCTCCATAACCTTTTGCAATATTTTCCCATCTATCCCCAAAATTTCCTATTGAAGCTACAATTACTTTATCACCTGGATTTACTGTATTGGAAACTGCTGCTTCCATTGCTCCTGTCCCAGATGCAGCCATAATATATACATTGCGTGTTGTCTGTAAAACATATTTCATATTTTCAATAACTTCTGCTAAAATCTTTCTGTACTGTGGTGTTCTGTGGTGCATTACTGGTTTTGCAGCTTCTGCTAAAACATCTGGGGGGACTTCTGTAGGTCCTGGTGCCATAATGTATTTTTTCTTCATTTTCCTACCTCCTTTAAGTTTTTTAGTGATTTTTTTCACTATGTTTTATAAATATATATAACATCAAAATATTTTTTTGTCAATATTTTTTTTATAAAAAAATAAAAAGTTTGTGAATTATTTCACTTTGTTTTTGATTTTATTAAGTATAACTATTATTTAATTTTATTTTGGATTTATACTTGATTTTGTGTATTTTTTCTACATAAAAATGATATATAATAATATTTTTAGCTTTTTAATCAATGAATATCTATCAAAAAATAACAATATCATTTTTAAATATTTTTTTTCTTCTCTTCTATTATCTTTTTTCTCATCTCAACTTTTTCAAAAATTTCTTCTACCTTTTCTATGAGTCGTGCAGGAGAAAAAGGCTTTACAACATAAGCATCTGCTCCTGCTTTAAATCCTTTTTCAATATCAGTTATTTGGCCCTTTGCAGTTAAAAGTATTATAGGAATAGTTGACGTATCTTTATCTCTTTTCAATATCTTACATGCTTCAAGTCCATCCATCTCAGGCATCATTATATCAAGTATTACCAAATCAGGCTGAACATTTTTAACTTCTTCTATTGCAAGTTTTCCATTTGTTGCTGTATAGACACTATATTGCTCTGATAGTGTATCCTGTAATGCAGATAAAATAAATGGCTCATCATCAGCAATAACTATTTTTTTCTTATCAGCCATCTTATTTCCTCCTTGAATTATTTAAGTAGGTTTAATTTTTGGTATAAAAAAAGTAAATTCGCTACCTTTACCAAGTTCACTTTTTACATCTATTCCACCATTATGTAATTCAATAATATATTTAACTATAGGTAAACCAATACCTGTGCCGCTTATTTTTTTAACTACCTCACTTTGAACCCTGTAAAATTTTTCAAAAATCCTGGGTAAATCTTCTTTTGATATGCCAATTCCTTGATCCTTAACTGTTATATATATCCTATCATCTTTATCTTCCATTATTATATCAATATTTCCACCATCAGGAGAATACTTAATAGCATTTGAAAGTAAATTTATCATAACCTGTGACATCTTATTTTTATCAAATAATATTATCTCACTTTTTTCTGGAACTGTCAAAATAATTTTATGCTTCGTGGATGTATTTTTATACATTTCATAAATCTCTTTTAAAAAATTGACTATATCAACTTCTTCTAATGTCAAACTTAACCCCTTACCTGATTCTATTCTAGATAAATCAAGTAAATCACCAATAAGTGAGCCGAGTCGCTGGGTCTCCTTATTTATTATTTCTGCATAACTTTTTACCTTTTCGCTGTCCATATTTCTTATAAGCATTAGTTCACTATATGCCTGTATAGGAGTTAGCGGTGTACGTAATTCATGTGATACCATATTTAAAAATTCTGATTTCATTTTATCAAGTTCTTTTATCTCTGTTATGTCACGAAATACTGCAACAGACCCAGCTGCCTCTTTTTTTTCACTTACAATCGGAGTGAAAACAGCTGCAAAAATATGTTCCTTATTACCAAACTGAAACTTTACTTCATTTTTTATTGTTATTTTTGAATCCAAAACAACCTTGAAATTTTCTATAACAGTTGGATTTATGGCAAAGTTTGTAACTTCTTTCCCCAATGCCTGTGAAGCATTTATATTAAAAATCTTTTCTGCCACCCTGTTTACAAGAACTATTTTATTATCTTTATCAATTGCTATTACCGCATCCTCCATTGACTGGATTATTGATTCTATCCTTAATTTTTCTAATGAAAGATTTACATTGGCTTCTTTTAATTCTTTATTCAATTGCTCTGCTCTTTCTTCTAAATGCTCATAGAGATTTGCATTTTCTATAGCAATCGCTGCCTGAGAAGCAAGTGCCTCTAAAAATTTTATTTCACTTTTGGAAAAACTTTGGCCTGTTATCTTATTCAAAACCTGAATAACACCTATTGTCTGATTTCGAACTTTGAGCGGGACACATATAATCGATTTAGTTACAAATTTTGTTTGTTCATCTACACGCCTTGCAAATCGTGGATCCTTTGATACGTCAGGAACTAAAAGCGCCTCCCCAGTATAAGCAACCCAACCAGCTATCCCCTCTCCCATTTTTAATCTTATTTTTTTCAATTCCTCTTCTTTGGGTCCTGTTGCAATTTCAAAATATAACTCATTTTTTTCGCTGTCTATTAAAAAAACAGATGAAGCCTCTGCCTGCATAACTTTTTCAGCTGATTGCATGATAATTTTTAGCAATTCATCAAGATTTCGTGTTGAATTTATTATTATACTCGCTTCCATTAAAGCACTCATTTTTGCTATCTCTTCTTCTTTCTGCTTATTGGCGAGTTGCGTTGTATATTCCTGAACAGATAATTCCACTACAATATTAAATAAATCAACAATTAA
>JAOAIN010000075.1 GCA_026414685.1 Candidatus Goldiibacteriota bacterium | reverse complement strand
GACAAATAATAATTTTAAATGTTTCGCATAAAAAATCTATAAATAGTATATATAAAATAAGGGTTTTTGTCAATGGACATCCATTCAAAGAAAGCGTTTTAGTAAATTTTTAAAATATTAAATCTATAGGAATGTCTTTTATAGTTGTCCATAATTTAATTTTAAGTATTTTTATTGATGGTCAAATCAGCCTATATATAAGAATTTCGTATGTTTTTAAATTCAGTCAATGATTTATTAAAACAATATTATAATCCCAACAAATTTTTTGCCGTTTGATTATTTTTATTTATCTTTAATGCTTCCTTTAAATAATATTGTGCCTTTTCATTTTGAAAATTTTTTATATAATATTGTGCAATTTTGACTGCAAGAGTGTCATTTTTATAAAAATTAAATGCCCAGATATAATAAAAATATGCCCTTTCATCATTATTTTGTTCATAAATTTTTGCTATCTTTACTAAGCATTTGCCGTATGCTTCCAGCACAAAAACACGTGTTGCATCATCATAGTTTATTTTATTGTCTAAAATCCCACGCAATGCATATATATTAAAGAAAAGATACGGATCGGATAAAACATCTTTTTTATTATCAAAAATAATTTCTTGTGTTATACCGCGTATTATTACAGGATAACGAATATAAGATTTTGTAAAAGCATTTGAATACAATACCGTGTTCATCTTATTTGCAATCATCATTGAATCAATATAATCATCAATTTTAGTAAATGAATCAGGGACTATTATATTTTTATTTAACTTCAATTTATCTCTATACCAGTTGTTTTCAAGAAAAATGGATATAACATAATTTGTTTTTCTTTTTTCAATTAAATCAAGATAAATAACACTATTTATATTTAAATCCCCTTCTGCGAAATAAATTGATTTGTCTGGTATTGTTAAAAAAAGATTTTTTGAATAATCATAGGCCAGGTAATACCTGGAATAATCTGGAATTCTTAAAATTATTAAAAGAATAATAATAACAGGTAAAATGTAAAATAAAGTATTTTTGATAATTTTATTTTTAATTATCATCACAACATAGTAAAAGAAATATGTTATAAAAATCGCAATAAATAAATAGGTAAAAATCAAATATGGTTTTACTATAAACTCCAATCCAGAAGTTATTTTTACTTTAACTGCTATTGCACCAATGGTTATAATCAAAGCAGCAAGTCCAGTTAAACCCGAATATTTATCCTTTATGAAAAGTATAATTGCCCCTGGAATCATTAAATAAATTAACAGAAATGGATATTGTTCTTGTAAAACATTTGTAAAATAATAACTCAAAAACTTAATTGTATCATCTATAGTATGGAGACGTTCTACAACATAATATCTTTGTCGTAAAACATAATTTAGTAAATCATTAAAATTATTGACCCCCCCCATGAAAATACGGGGTCGCATTTACTACGGACAGGTAGATAAACAAGAATGGACAACCCAACAATTAAAAAAAATAAAGAATTTAGTATTTGCTTTGATGTAATGAATTTTCTCTGCAAATAAATTGCTATAATAATTGCCGGCAAAATAGCAATTGAACTTGGCAAATGATTGCCTGCAGAAATACCAAATATGAGACCTATTAAATATAAAAGAAGATGATTGTTTTTTAAATTTAATAAACAAATAAAAATTATTGCAACAATAAATGCCTGAATATTATAAATACTTCCTTTTGCAGAGAAACCATGTAAAAAAACTGTATATGAAAATAAATAAAGTAATGCAGCAAAAACAGAGTAATAATAATTTTCATATTGTTTATCTTTGTTAGATTCCGATAATATTTTCAACATAATAAAAAATAAAAGAAAAGCAGTAAAAATATTAAATAACATTGACATAATAGATGCTCTGAACATAATATTGCCTATTGGAATAAAAAGAAATATTTTACCAAACAAAGTGCTCAATGGATAACCAGGTGGATGCTGGATTCCAAGCGTTTGAAATGAAACAATGCATTCAGGACTATCATCAGCCAAAAATGTAGGTGGAATTTTAGAAATATAAAAATAAAATAAAACTAAAAATAATAAACATAATAATATTGTCTTTATATTTTTCATAATACGTAAATTTTAGCATTTTTATATCTTAATTTAAATATATTTTTACTGAATGACTAAAAATTAATTGTGTTTTTGAAAAAAGTATGAAATAAAACTACTTTTGTGGATTTTTACTCAATTTTTTATAGGAAACAAGTTTTACAGAAATGGCAAAACCATATTCTATTATTATATCTCAATAACAATATTAAAAATTTATTTTTAACTTTTTATTTATTGCCTTTGCTGACCAGAAAATACCTATTAGGCCTGCCAAAATATCTGTCCCCAACCTTCCCATAAAAATCCCATTTAACTGGAAAATCTTATCCCCTATTATTGAAAGCGGGACAAGTAAAATAATCATCCTTATTATATCAAGCACTGACGCCTGGATAGGTAAATGTAACCCTGTAAGGCAGAATCCAGAATAACGATGTATTTCCAGCATTCCATAACCAAAACACGTTATGCAAATATATTTAACCAGGATATCAACAACTTTTGTGTCATTTGAAAAAACACCTGCCATTGGTCTGCTGAAAATAAAAAATAAAATAGCGATTATAACCCCATAAACACCTGCAAAAATCATTGTTAATTTTCTTGCTTCCATAACTCTATCAATCCTTTTGGCTCCATAATTCTGGGCAATAAATGGCATAAGAGAAATACCAACAGTCATTGGTATCATAAAAGCAAACATTTCAATACGGTTAGCAACTCCCAGTGCTGCAACTGCTTCATTTCCATAGTTTGCAACAAGACGCGTTATTATTCCAGCTGATACAGGTGTCATTATCATACCGAGTGCACCAGGAATGGCAAATTTTAAAATTTGTAACCACGAATTAAAAATTTCTGTAATTTTAAACGCGAACGAATCAATTAATTTTAATTTATATTTTAAAATAATAAATGCACCAATTAGACCAAATAACTGGGATATTATGGTGGCGCAGGCGGCACCACGGATACCGAGTGCAGGCATGCCAAAATTACCAAAAATCAATGAATAATCAAAAAATATGTTTATTACAGTCCCAAAAACCATTAAAAAACTAATTGCCTTTGTATGCCCTGTGCCTAAGATAACATCTGATAAAATCATCTGTAAAATCATAACAGTGGAACCAAGATACCATATCTTCATATAATCACTTACAAGATTTAAAACATTGTCTTTTGCACCGAATTTTGTGAAGACAAATTTGATTGATAATATTCCTGGGATAGTTATAAGTATTGCAGTAAATACCGAGAGTAATATAGAATGTATGATAAACCCTGTTGTCTTATCTGTGTTTTTCTCTCCCAGCGCATGGGCGACAAGGGTCATTGTGCCTGTGCCAATACCACGGACAACAAAAGAGATAAGCATGACAACAGGTATTGCAAATGATATTGCAGCAAGTGATTCTGTGCCCAGGCGTGATACAAACCATGCATTTATTAAATTATTTGCATTTATTGCAAAGGTGCCTGCAAGCATTGGCACCGCCATCTTTATAATTGTAATTAAAACATTTTTTTTTGTAAGTTTGGACATTTTTAAACCCGCCGATATAATTGCATTTATTATATATTAATTTTATTTTAAATCAAATTTAATAAAAAATATTAGCAATTTAGAATTATCAATAATAACATTTTTATATCAAGGTAAAGTAAGTGGAAAAGAAATAATTTTTATTTATGGATTATAAAAATTGAACAGGCACATTCAATGTTTAAATGCAACAAAAATATAAAACTCCTGTTTATTAATATTATATTCAAAATACTATTTATAATCATTTTTTCTTACTAATAACACTTTATTTTTATTTTCCCCCTTTAACAAAGGGGGATAACATGTCAGCTGTAGTTTAATACGAAGGCTGAAAGGGGATTTATTACTATTATTTTAAACATTTATCTACTTTCTATTTTCAATTTTCTATTGCTATATTTTTGCATAGCAAAAATACAATCTCCCCTTTCCCCTCTTTTTCAAAGAGGGGTATTATATGTAAAAGGAATATATGAATCATTTTATTATTGGAACATAAGAAATGCCATTTTATGTGGGTTCCAAACATTCTTTAGTTTTTATTTAATAATAGCAAACTTGCCACGCTTAACTTCATCTGTATTTTCTGGATTATAAATAATATATATATAATAACCTGGTGATAATTTAGACACATCTATAAAAGCTTCTCCACCTGAATTTTCTGATGTATATATTGTAACTAACTCTCCATAGAGTGTATATATCCTAATAATAACTC
>JAOAIN010000252.1 GCA_026414685.1 Candidatus Goldiibacteriota bacterium | reverse complement strand
TGTGAAATTGATGCTCGTCTTGCTCCACCAGAAGATATTAGCAAACTTATAGGCAAATATTTTGGTTTTAAGGAAGAAGATACCGGAGAAATCACAAAGGCAAAGGTGGATGAACTGGATGATATTTTATCCGCGCCACTTGGTTCAAAGTCAAAAGATGATTCACATTTAAAGATAAGTAGATCTCCATATTCTGAAATGGTTGCTTATGAAGAAACAATTCCAAAAACAAAAAAGACCCCAGAATATATGGCAAACGAACCTTTAAAACAGCCAATAGGTATAAATAAAAAGCCAATAGAACAACAACCACAGATGACTGTAACATCAACCCCTCCACAGGAGCCAGTTACACCACCACCTCAACCCAAAATCGCAGCTGAATCCGCATATGCTCCTCAGGCAGTGATGTCTCAGGATACGCCGGTGAATACTTTTTTAACAACTCTTTTATCAGATGCCTATAATGCAGAAGCAACTGATATACATATAGAACCTTATTCTGATAAGTGCCGTATCAGAAGAAGGATAGATGGGGTTTTATATGAGGTAGAATCTCCGCCAAGAACTTTATATACAGGAATATTAAATAAATTAAAAGAGCTTGCTCAAATGAATGTTAATGAAAAAAATACTCCCCAGGAGAGTAAATTAAAAGTTAGAATTTCAGGCAAAGAGATAAATATGGCTATCTATACTTTTCCAACCATATTTGGTGAGAAAATAGTTTTAAAAATATTAAGGACAGAGAGTTTGATATTGCCACTTGATAAAATAGGAATGGAGCCAAATATACTTGAAATTTACAAAAAGACAATCAAGATGCCGCATGGTTTTATTTTAATTGCGGGTCCAACAAATAGCGGCAAAGCAACAACTGTGTATTCTACTCTGAATGAAATAAATGATTCCACAGTAAATATTTTTACAGTGGATGATGTTTCATCAAATTATATTTTACCAGGGGTTAATCAAACAAAAGTGAATAGAAAAAATTATGGACAGGTTTTAAGGTATTTAGGTGAGCAGGATTGTGATATTATAGCGGTTGGTGATGTATCAAATAAAGAAACTGCAGAAGCAATATTTGATATTGTTGCAAGTGGTCATCTCGTTATTTCTATGACTAAAGCAAATGATACAGTAACTGCATTACAGTCAATTATCAATCTTGGAATTGAACCCTATGTTGTATATGCAAATACCATTGGTGTTTTAGCGCAGCGACTTGTGCGTAAAATATGTGATAGATGCAAAGAACCGTATGAAGCACCCGCAGATATTTTAAAAACACTTGGAAGTGAAGTATCAAGACTCATTTTAACACGTGGTCGTGGTTGTATGAATTGCTCAAACACAGGATACAAGGGTAGAACCGCTGTTTTTGAATTTTTGCCATTAAATGACAGAATAAAGGAATTGCTAATAGCAGGAGAGCCTGTAAAAAAAGTAAAAGAAGAAGCAAAGAATATGGGTTTATTGACATTAAAAGAGTCCGCTTATTTAAAAGTTGAGCAGGGTATGACAACGATTGAAGAGTATATGAAAATCACGTAATAAATACAATAGAAATGCCAAATGCCAAATGTCGGATGAAAGACAAAGAAGACAATCCCGAAGGCCGTATGGTAAATGGCAAGTGGCGGATGCCAAATGTTGAATGTTATATGCCGGATGAAGGATGTTATAAAATAGTTCAAAAAAGTTTTTACTATTTTAGAACTATTTACGAACGTTTTTTGAACTATTTAATTGACATTGAAAATTGATAATTGAGAATTGAAAATTAATGATCCGGGGTGAAAGATGAAGAGAATATTGATTTTATTTTTATTGTTATTTAGTGTTTTTTTATACGGCGCTGATTTACGTAATTTTGAAATAATTATAGGAGGTGCTGATCCAGAAATAGCAGGTGCACCTATACCGGTTACTGTGCGTGCTT
>JAOAIN010000068.1 GCA_026414685.1 Candidatus Goldiibacteriota bacterium | reverse complement strand
AAAGTTAAATTCAAAAAATATTGATTTAAAACTGGCAGAGATAGCAGGTATGGATTTACTTTATATGGTTTCAGGTTATGATAATTTGATAGTCATAGATTCCATAAAAACAGGGAAATTAAAAATAGGGGAAGTGGTGGAGATAGAAGAGAATAAACAAGCATCTTTCAGAATTTTATCAAGTCATGATATTTCATTTTTTGAGATGCTAAAAATGGGGAAAAAATTGGGACTTAAAATGCCGGATAAAATAAAAATATTTGGGATAGAGATAAAAGATAATGAAACATTTTCAGAAGAATTAACAGATGAATTGAAAGATAAGTTACATGTAATAATTGAAAAGATAGAAAAACAAATTAAAGAAAATTTGATTTTTTAAATAACAAAGATGAAATTAATTTTTTTGATATCAAAAAGTATTGATTTTATTACTATTGATGCTGCTGACGATAAATATATTTTAGTAACAAAAAATTTTGGTTAATTGTGTGTAGCAGGGTATAATAACGCAGGACAATTAGTAACTGCGAATAATATGAACAGGTGTACATGGACGCAGATTTACCAGTATTAATGAATATTATTTATTTTAATTAATTTTCATGTTTTAAGGGGATTTTAAATATTTAACGTAAAATAAAATTGAAATAAATATAGTAATTTATATAGAAATATACTTGACAAATAGTTAAACTATATGTATAATATTATTACAATGGTTAAAAGAACATTTTGGCTAAAAAAGATAGAGCATCTTTTTAAACATCGTAATATCATCTGGTTATATGGTGTTAGGCGTGTTGGTAAAACTTTTTTGTGCAAAAGTATACCAGATATTATTTATTACGATTGTGAATTACCTTATGTAAGAAAAGAAATACAAAGTGAATATTTTTTGGATAATTTGAAGGGTAAAGTTATAGCTCTTGATGAAATACATAAATTAGACAATCCATCAGAATTACTAAAAATCGCTGCTGATTATCATAAAGATATTAAAATAATTGCAACTGGTTCATCATTGCTTTCTGCCTATAAAAAATTTAAAGATACATTAACGGGCAGAAAGTATAATTTAAAAATTACCCCCATTAATAGCTTTGATATGAAAGATTTTGAAATAACAAATTTAATAGAAAGAATCAGACGCGGTGGACTTCCACAATTTCTCATTTCAAAAGATATTATTTTAAAAGATTATGCAGAATGGATTGATTCATATTGGGCAAAAGATATCGCAGAAATTTTCAGGATAGAAAAGAGAGATTCATTTATTAAATTTATTGAACTTCTTTTTGCAAGAAGTGGAGGTATATTTGAAGCCAATAGTTATGCTGCAGAATGTGAAGTATCGCGCCATACAATAAAATCATATCTCTATGCACTTGATATAACTTCTATTATAAACATAGTCAGACCTTTTGCTACATTAAAATCAAGAGAAATAGTATCTGCACCAAAGATATATTCTTTTGATACTGGTTTTACAGTTTTTATGAAAGGGTGGAAAGAAATCAGAAATGATGACCTGGGAATATTATGGGAAGAACTGGTTTTAAACGAAATTATTTCAATATTAGAAAAACCACCTAATTACTGGAGAGATAAATTTGGTCACGAAGTTGATTTTGTTTTAGCAAAGAAAAATGGTGAGGTAATTGCAATAGAATGCAAATGGAATTCATCAAAAGCAGATTTCTCAAATCTTGAAATTTTCAGAAAAAAATATCCCAAAGGGAAAAATATAATCATTGCAGGGGATTGCAGGAAGCCATATGCAATAAAAAATAAAAAAATGAAAATAGAGATTATAGGATTACAAGATGTATGCCGATATTTAAAAAATGTGTAACATTCATATAAATTATTTTTTGCCATGAAATAATAGACAATATTTTTTATAGCAACAAAAGAAAAAGTATTTTTTGACTGCATATATTTTAAATTAATAGGAAAACAGGTAAGTATTAAATTAGAAAGTGTTAAGACGCAAAAAACTGAATAAAAAAAGAAGTTCTATATATTTAAAAGAATATCCAACAAAAATAAAAAATTGTATTATTAAATATATTTCTTTTTAAAATTTTGTATTTCCTTTTCTTTATTCCACCATATTCTGAAAGGAGTTAAAATCTTTTGGATTTTTCCTGTTTTTGCTGATATATATGCTTTGTGCATCACTTCCACGATATGAAGTGATTGTGAAGCATCATATACTGGTTGTTTTTTATTTCTTATTGCAGATATGAATTTCCCCATAATATCATCTTCTGGATTAAATGAAGGAAGCGGCGGCAAATAGCAATCAGGCAAATTTCTCCATTTTATTTTTTTACCAGGTATTTTTTTCTTTGTGTGGACTATTAAAGGATATTCATCCAGATTATCAAAGTTGATATATATGGCACCGTGTCTTCCATATATTATAGTTCTGTTTTCTAAAAATGGATGCTGCCAGGATGCTTTGACTGTTGCGAAAACACCACCTGCAAATTCAAGTATTAAAACATTATTATCATCAACTGATGGTTTTACTTTTTTACCACCAGGTAGTAATCTTTTAGGAATAAGCATATTTGAAAATGCAGATACCTTTTTAACTGGTCCCATGATGGATATTAATCGTGATAAAGCATAACAACCCACATCAAGCATTGCACCGCCATGTGCTATTTTTTTATCATAATACCAGTTAAGCCGTGGTGGTCCAGGAAAAGACAATTCAGAATGCGCTGATGTAATTTTACCTATGTATTTTTCTTTAATGTATTTTAATGCTGCGGTAAAAGGTGGGTAATGGTCAAAGGGGAGACCATTTAATATTTTTTTATATTTTATTGATGTTTCATACATCTTTTTTGCATCATTGAAATTTGTTGCAACAGGTTTTTCCACCAGGACATGACATCCTGCTTTCATACAATCAATTGCATTTTTTGCATGCATGGAGTGTGGAGTTGTTATAACTACAGCATCGGGTTTTATTTCTTCAAGCATTTCTTTGTAATCATCATAATGAAATGGGATATTATATTTTTCTGCTTTTTTCTTAGCGTTTACAATATGTCTTGAATAAATGGCAACATTTTTAACATCTTTTAATTTTTGTGCCATTATTATAAATCTGTCTGATATTTCACCTGCACCCAGATATGCGATTTTTATGGTTTTCATAGAACCTCCTTTTATTAAAGTGAACCTTTAATTATCCATTTTAGTTTTAAGAAAATTCAAAAATACCATCTGAATTCCTGCTTACGTAGGAATAAAAGAATTATATATTAAGCATATATCATTCCTACGTAAGTGCTTATCCACAGTTATTATATTTTATTACAAACATTTTTATTGATTTTTTTAGTTATTTTATATAATATCAATAAAAAAGCAAGTGAAAAGGGTGCTTATGAAAGATAGTTTGTGGTATATAAAACATAAGATTAAACAGGAAGAAAAGTCAATTTCATTTAAACGGATTATTATATTATTTTCTTTTATTTTTATAGTTATTGCTGTTGCTGCAATCTCTATATTTCTTTCTGTTAAAGAAAGCACTGCATTATCTTCATTAAAAGAAGAAAAATTACAAAATCTTTTAAAAGAAAAAGGTCAGAATTTAAATGAATTATTTAAAGATAATTATGTTGATGTGTGTAAAAGAGATAAGGAACTGGCATATATTTATTTGCAGAAAAAATTAAAAGCAAAAGATATAAATATAGTTTTGCATAAAATAAAAATGGGTGAAAATTTTTGGACAGTTGCAAAAAAATACGGAGTTAATATTGATACAGTAATTGGAGCCAATCCAGAACTTGATGATTTAAAGGCACGGTTAAATCAGGAACTGATACTACCTACTAAAAATGGAGTTTTTCATCAGGTTTTGGAAAAGGAAGAGACGCTTGATTTGCTTGCAGAGTTATATAAAATAGATAAAGAAAAAATAAAAAGTGCAAATAATTTAAAAAGGGAAAAATTAAATTTACTTGATGTTTTATTCATTCCTGGTGCAAAGCCAGTTTATATGTCTGATAATTTACGTCAATTGTATGCCAAGCGCTCCATGTTTCGTTCACCTTTATGTGGAACTTATACTTCTTTATTTGGAATACGCACACATCCTGTAACTGGTGAAAAACATGGGCATCAAGCAGTGGATATTCGGGCAAAAATCGGAACATGGGTTGGTGCTGCAGCTGATGGAGTTGTTGTATTTGCTGGTTGGGATGAAAATTTAGGATATTATATAAAAATACAGCATAAAGATGGATATTGCACTTTATATGGACATTTAAGCAAAATATATGTAAGACCTTACCAAAAAGTTTTTGCAGGTAAATTAATTGCAAAAACGGGTAATTCAGGCAGGACAACTGGCCCACATCTTCATTTTGCAATTTACAAAGACGGAGTTGCTTTAAATCCATTGAATTTTTTATGGTAAATGAATATTGCCATTGTATATCCACCAATAAAAAAGCAAGGCAAAATTCCATTACTTGGTCAAAACAGGCAATTTAAATATACAAATTCAAATCAGATAAAGATTTTTCCACTTGTGCCTGCTTCTCTTGCTACTTTATTAAAAAATGATGGTCATAATATTTTATGGCTGGATGCAATAAACAAGCAGGTCCCAGATTTTGAGAAAAAATTAATTGATTTTAAACCAGATATTATTTTTCTTGAAACAAAAACACCAATAATAAAAAGACACTGGGAGTGGATTGCAAATTTTAAATTGAAAATTTCAAATTGTAAATTTATTTTATTTGGGGATCATGTCAGTTTTTTTCCGGAAGAATCACTTCAAAACAGTGAAGTTGATTATGTTATTACAGGTGGGGATTATGATGTAATTGGTTTATATCTTGTCAGGTATCTTAATGGTAGAGCAGAAATACCAAAGGGAGTTTTTTATAAATGGCAAATGGCAGATGGCGGATGGCAAATAAAAAATACGGGAATGCCAGAATTTTTGCAAAACCTTGATTTACTACCTTTTATAGATAGAGACATGACTGATTGGAAAACATATGGCGAAGCCTATTTATATAGACCGTGTGTATATATATTGACAGGTAGGGGATGTGGCAGGGAAGGAAAAGAAACAGGTGGGGTATGTACGTTCTGCATCTGGCAGCATGCCTTCTGGCAGAGGAGGGCACGTCTTCGGTCTGCTTTAAATGTTGCAGAAGAGATTGAAATGCTAATAAAAAAATATAATGTTTATGAAATATTTGATGATAATGAATCAGGAGCACTTTGGTCTTTTGATTGGCTGGCTGATTTTTTAATTGAAATTGAAAAAAGAAATTTAAAAGGTAAATTTGTTATATCATCAAATGCTAGGGCAGAGGATTTAACAGATGAAAAATGTAAAATAATGAAAAGAATAGGTTATAGATTATTAAAAGTGGGTCTTGAATCAGGAAATAGCGAGATATTGAAAAAAATTGGAAAACTTGAAACAATAGAGCAGATAAAGGAAAATATAAAAAGGGCAAAGGACTATGGATTTAAAATTTTGATGACTATGATGGTTGGCTATCCTTGGGAGACAGAAGATGATGTTAAAAGAACTTATGAAACAGCAAAGGAATTGATGCTTTATAAAACGCATTTTGGCGACTCTTTACAGGCATCAATTGTTATGCCATATCCTGGAACACCTATGTATAAAGAAGCAGAAAAATATGGATGGCTCACTGATGCTGCCAAAGATTATGAAAATTTTGATATGGAGCATGATATTTTAAAATCAAATATAGATACAACATACTGGTGTAGAAAAATTTGGAATATCCATACATACCCTTTATTTTTGATAAAAAGTGCTTTGTCAATACGGTCTATCCGTGATATTGATATTGCTTTGCGTGGAATCATGTCTCTTTTAGGTCATCTTAAGGATTATTGAATTTAAAAAATGTTCGATAAATATGTTCGTCAATTATGTTCGGAAAGAATGTTCTCTAAATATGTAGGTAGACAAAAAAATACAAATAAAATTAATACAATGAGTATGATATAATTAAAAGAGAATTTTAATAAATTATCAGTAGTGAACATTATTTATTAATTTTTTCATTTAACAAGGTATAAAAATATGAAACTGAAAATTTTACTCATAAATCCGCCGCGGGTTAATGGCTATCCAGTTGTGCGGGAAGAAAGATTTGAACATAAGGATATTGGCTCTGTTTATCCACCGCTTTCTTTATTATATATGGCAGCAATTCTTGAAAAAAATCCTGATTATGAAATCAAATTAATAGACGCCAATGGGTTTGACCATTCATTTAACTATGTCCATAATAGGATAGTTGAATTCTCTCCTGATGTGATGATTAGCCGATGTGGATTTGACACACAAAAAGAAGATTTTACTATTTTTTCAGTTGCAAAGGATGTGGGGGCAATAACTATTTTAAGAAACAAAATAATATCTGATGTTCCAGAAATACGGGATGAAATACTTAAAAAAGAAGATGTTGATATATTTATCAATTCAGAGCCAGAAGCAGTAATAGAAAAATTAATAGCAGTGTTATATAAAAGTAAAAAGGATTTTTTGGCAAGCCATCAACCCATTGCTTGTCTTTTTGATAAATACAGTAAAATAGAAGATACATTTTTTAATTATTTAAAGGAGGTTCCTGGAATTTCATATTATTTTAATGGACATATAACAACAACACAACCAGCAAAAGAAATTGAGGATCTTGATAAATTGCCATATCCTGCGTATCATTTGTTACCATCGTTAAAACCGTATCATACAGGTGTGATGCAACCGCCGTTTGCTCTTGTTGCGACTACTCGCGGTTGTCCTTTTGCATGCACATTCTGCGCCTATGGCAAAAGTAAATTCAGAGAGAGATCAATAGATAGTGTGATTGATGAAATCAAATGGCTCAAAGAGAAATTCAAAATAAAATCGTTTTTATTTTTTGATGATACTATTTCTATAAAACAAGGTAGGGTAAAACAATTGTGCGAGCGAATGATAAAAGAAGGACTTCATAAACTTAACTGGGTATGCTGCACTAGAGCAAACTTGGTTACATTTGATATGCTTAAAATTATGAAAAAAGCAGGGATGAAGGAAATTGCAATAGGTATTGAAACAGGGTCAGAGCAGATTCAAAAAAATATAAAAAAAGGAGTTTCACTTGATTCAATAAGACAGGTTGCAAAGTGGTGTAAAGAATTAAAAATAATGTTTTATGGACTTGCAATCATAGGACTACCTGGAGAAACAAAAGAAACAATAGATGAGACAGTAAAATTCATAAAAGAAATAGATCCTTTTTATACCCAATTTTGTTTTGCAACTCCTTTTCCTAATACAGAAATTTATCAATATTATAAAAGCAACGGATTTTTGTTGACAGAAGATTGGTCTAAATATTTTCCATTATCCGATCAACCAGTTATAAGAACAGAAAAATTAACAGCAGAAGAATTAAAAGAATTAAGACAAAAGGCTTATGAAAAAATTTTATTACGACCTATGTATTTATTGCGACAGATAAGACCTTTTGACTGGGCATGGAATATAAGGGGATTAGTAAAAATAATTGGTAGAATTTTAAGGGTTATAATGAAGAAACCTGTTCGGTAAAAAATGTCAGCAAATGATGTT
>JAOAIN010000209.1 GCA_026414685.1 Candidatus Goldiibacteriota bacterium | reverse complement strand
TTGGTTTTTGTATTTTTGTCTTTTATTTGTGCTTCATCTTTTGCAGTTGTAAACATTGGCATATCTGGTGGTTATGCATCTGTTGCTATGACAGAAGTAAATAAAACATTGGAAGATTTATCAAACAATATGCAACTGATTGGTCTTTCCCCATCACTTACAAAATTAGGTCATGGTCTATATGCTAATCTTGATTTAAATTTTGGCGTTATTCCATTTTTAAATTTTGGTTTAAGAACTGGAATACTCTATTGTTTACAAGGAAAAATATCATTAACAGGAAATTTAAGTGTATTAAACCCCGCTCTCGGGACAGGAACAATTTCACGCACATATGATTCACTATTAATTCCTGTAATGGGGGGACTCGGATTAAGCGTTGGTTTGCCAGGTATGCCATTCTCTATCAATGCCAGTGCTTATGCAGGATATGGATTTTCCATAGTTTCAGAAGGCGGTAAAATTTCAAGCGGTAGTATAAATATTCCATTTAATCCTATTTATAATGGTGGTGGTTTTGTTATGGATGCTGGTATTGGTTTTGGTTTTTCATTGTTGCCTTTTATAAGTGCTACGCTTAACATTGCATACAAATTGGCAAAAATACCAGAAGTAAAAGCAACATCTGATGTCGGTCTTGGCGCACCGCTTAATGTAATAATTATACACAAAGATGAAGTATTAAAAGGCAGCAATGGAAAAGCATTGCCAATTGATTACAGTGGTATAAATATAGGTCTTGGAATAAATATTGGATTCTAAGGAATTTAAGATTTAAGATTCCAAATTTATGATTTATGATTTATATTTTATCTTGACAAAAATAAATCATAAATCTAAAACCATAAATGTTTGATTTCTGGAGTATAAATGGGATTATTTAAATCAGACGAAGAAAAAATAAAAGAACATATACAAAATGGTCTTGAATATGCCAATAAAAACGAATTTGAAAAAGCATTAAAAGAATTTGAAAAAGCATTAAAAATAGATCCAAAAAACCAGGACGCACTTTATAACCTCGGCTTTGTATATTCTGATATGGGTGATTACACCAACGCTTATGAAACTTTTAAAAAACTCATAAACCTAAATCCTAACCATATAGAAGCATTTAACCAGTTAGGACTTATCTTTGCTAAACAAGGTAAATTCAATGATGCAATTTTTATTTATGAAAAAGGAATTCAGTATAATCCTGATGCAGCTTTACTTTATAACAACATGGGCAATGTTTATTTTGACTCGGGAAATTATGAAAAAGCATACCTTTGTTTTAAAAAAGCAGGTGAACTTGATCCTGTGTTTGCAGAACGGCTTTATCATCTCGGTATAAGTCATCTTATGACAAGTGCATCAGATGAAGTTATAACAAAACTTGAAGAAGCCGCAAAAAAGAATGCAAATAAAGCAAAAGTTTTACATGACCTGGGTGTTGCCTACTATGAAAAACACATGTATGACAAGGCAATAGAATCATTCAATAAAGCATTATCCATTGACCCGAATTATTTAAGCGCTTATGAAAACCTTGGTTTTGCTTATCAATATAAAGAGATGTATGATTTTGCAATAAAGGCTTTTGAAAGAGCTTTGATTTTAAATCCAAAAAGTGCAAAATTATATAATACAATCGGACTTTTATATGACAAAATAGGCAAACCTGATATCGCTGTCAAAGCATATAAAAAAGCTGTTATTCTCGACCCCACTTATGCAAATTCCCATTACATGCTCGGACAACTATATCAGAACCGTGGCAATATTGATAAGGCAGTTGCAGAATTTACAAAACATATTCGTATTCATGAAAGAGGTGAATTAGTAGAAGACGCAATGCAAAGAATCGCTGAAATGAAAAATATGACTTTTGAACAGGTAAAAGAATTATTTGACCAGTATATTGAAGAAAAACCCGAACCTGAAAAACCAAAAATTCCAATTCCACAGATGGAACAACGCGATGTAAAAGACTATATGAAAGAATTAAAAGATAAAATGATAAAAACACAAAAAACTCAACAATCGGCTACTGAACCATCTACACCTGTAAAAATTATTCATTCTCCCCTACCATCATCAACTACGGAAATAACAGAACAGAAAATACCAACTTCTTCACAAGCATCAGCAAAACAAGATATAAAACCAATTGATCCCCAGGAATACTTAAGACAGATGAAAGAAAAATTGAAAAAGAAAAAAGAGCCCCCAATCACATCTGTCATATCCGATGAGAAAGAAATTACCACTGGGATGCAATCTGCTGGTATAGAACAACAAAAAAATATTGAAATACAACTCCCACCCGCTCCACAGCAAATAAAAATAAAAACTCCATCCGCACCACCAGATATTACACAACCAATAGCAGAGCTCACTATCATGCCAATAGATGAAAATATTCCCGTAGTATCTTTAGATGCTATAGGCGAAACAAAAAAAACTCAACCGGTTATTGATTTAACACAAAATGAAAATACAAATATACCCATTGATATAAAATCTATGGAAACAATAATAAAATCAGTTGGACAAAATATAGAACTACCAACAGATAAAATGCCAGAATTTAAAGAACAACCACCACCCCAGGATACTAATATAAGAAAAAAACAACCAATACCATCTCCTCAGGACACAAAAAAGAAAAACGATGATGAAGACGAACCACCAAAATCAAAAATAAAACATACATATTATTAATGTTCGTAATAACGTTCTCTAATTATGTTCGCTGGACATGTTCATTAATAATTTTTTAACATTTATAGCGAACTTCTTTAAAAAGCATCTTCAATAAACAACAATAATAAAAATATTTATTTAAAATATTTATGTTATAATGTATAATAAAATAAAAAGTTTTGGAGGTAAAAAATATGGGTGTTGCTGATTTTTTACTTGGTTCAAAAGGTTTTAAAGACCTAAATCAATCAGATATTGATGCATTTAATTCTATATGCACTGAAGAATCATTCAAAGCAGGAGAGACAATTTTTCAGGAAGAATCACCAGGTGATAAAATGTTTATCATAAAAACCGGCTCAGTAAAAATTTTAAAAAAAGTAAAAGGAAAAGAAAATACACTTGCTGTTTTAAATCCTGGTGAATTTTTTGGTGAAATGGCTTTACTTGATGGTCTTCCACGTTCTGCAGCTGCAAAGGCAAATACAGATACAACGGTTTTGACAATAACAAGGGATAACTATAATTCACTACGACAAAAATATCCCCAGACCGCTTTAAAAATTATTGATATTCTTATAAAAGTATTGAGTAACCGTTTAAGACAAGCAAATAAAAACCTGGAGGTAATACAGTTTTGGATTGAATAAAACAATGGCAAATGCCATGTGTCAAATGTTAAATTGAATAAAAAAGGCTCATAAAATAGGAGGGGCATATGGAACAGAAAACTGATTTAAATTATTTAACAAAAAAACTAGGAATAGAAGTAATAAAATTCACCTCAACACTTCCTCATAATTTACCTTCAAAAATAATCGCTAACCAGATAATCAAATCTTCTACTTCTGTCGGAGCTAACTATCGATCTGTGTATAGAGCCAGATCAAAAGCAGAATTTATTGCTAAACTTGGATTGGTAGAAGAAGAAACCGATGAAACTCTATATTGGCTTGAAATATTACAGGAAACAGGAATAGTTTCAGAAACATCCATTAAAGAAATATATTTAATTGCAAAACAAATTTTAGCAATGACAATTGCATCTCTAAAAACAGCTAAAAAAAATCCAAAATTTAGATACAAATAATCTGGCACTTGCCACCTTGCATTTGCCATTTAAAAAGGAGTCATTAATGTTGTCCAAAATCAAGTCCGCTGCAATTTTAGGTATTGATGCGTATGAAGTGGAAGTAGAAATTGATATTACATTTGGGCTTCCTACTTTTTCCATAGTAGGGCTTCCAGATGCTTCGGTTAAAGAATCAAAAGACAGAGTAAGAGCTGCAATAAAAAATTCAGAAGTAGAATTCCCGCAGAATAAAAAAATAACAGTTAATCTCTCGCCTGCTGATAGAAAAAAAGAAGGTCCATCTTTTGACTTGCCCATTGCTATCGGTATTCTTGTTGCTGAGGATTTTATTTCATCTGAAAAAATTTATGATTATTTAATAGTAGGTGAGTTATCCTTAGATGGAAAAATAAATAGCATAAAAGGTGCTCTATCTATATCTATACTTGCCAAAGAAAAAAATTATAAAGGAGTAATACTTCCTCTCTCAAATGCAGATGAAGCAGCAGTTGTAGAAGGTATTGATGTAATTCCTGTGACTTCATTAAAAGAAGTTATTGATTTTTTAAATAATAAAAATAACATAGAACCATATAAAATTAATGTTTATGATGTTTTTTCAAAGTCATCTATTTATCCTGTAGATTTTTCAGAAGTAAAAGGTCAGCAACATATAAAAAGGGCTCTTGAAATTGCAGCAGCAGGTGGACACAATGTTTTGATGATAGGGCCACCTGGCTCAGGCAAAACAATGCTTGCACGTAGGTTCCCCACCATACTTCCTGAAATGACTCTGGAAGAAGCAATTGAAACAACAAAAATTCACAGTGTATCAGGTGTAATGAAACAAAAAACAGCTCTGGTTGCCATAAGACCTTTTCGCTCCCCACATCATACAATATCTGATGCAGGGCTGATTGGTGGTGGTGCAATACCAAAACCTGGAGAAGTTTCTCTTGCACATAATGGTGTTTTATTCCTTGATGAATTACCTGAATTCAACAGGAATGTTCTGGAAGTCCTGCGTCAACCGCTGGAAGATGGATATGTTGTAATATCCCGTGCTGCAACGTCAATTGGCTATCCTGCCCGTTTTATGCTTTTAGCTGCCATGAATCCCTGCCCATGCGGATATTTCACGCATCCTACCCGTGCTTGCTCATGCTCTTCACAACAACGCGATAAATATATCTCCAAAATATCAGGTCCATTACTTGACAGGATAGACATACACGTAGAAGTGCCTGTTGTCAAATACAACGACCTGGCATCAAAGGTTGATGCAGAACCATCAAGTGTTATTAGGCAGCGTGTTAATAAAGCAAGAAAAATACAAGAACAAAGATTTGCCGGGACCAAAATATTCTTCAACGCACATATGGGGCCAAAACAGATTAAAAAAGTTTGTGTTTTAGATGAAGAATCCAAAAATTTACTTAAAAATGCTATAGAAAATCTGGGTTTATCTGCTAGGGCTTATGATAGGATTCTTAAAGTGAGCCGAACAATTGCAGACCTTGAAGGTATGGAAAATATAACAACAAGTCATGTTGCAGAAGCAATACAATACCGTAGTTTAGATAGAGATTATTGGAAGGTAGGTAAAATATAATAACAAATACTTTTATTCATGCGCATAAGGGCTATTAAAAATTTAAAATCCTATCAAATGGCTAAAATCGTTTATGATGACAAAGGTAAAACTCTGTGAGCAATTTATAGACAAATACTCGCGCACTACTGACCAGATGATACAGGCAGCAAGGAGCAGTAAACAAAATATCGCGTAAGGCAGCATGGCATCTGCGGTATCCAAGGAAACCGAGATAAAGTTAGTCGGGGTCGCGCGTGCGAGCTTAAAAGAACTACTGCTGAACTACCATGATTACTTGCGGCAGCACGGGCTGGCATTGTGGAATAAAGATTTACGTGCAACAGCAATATGTAAACTCAGGCGCCAGTCCAATAGTCCTATAAGTCCTATATGACCTATATTGAAAATTCTACCGAAACTGCAGCTAACACTTTAATCTATCTAATCTACCCGGCCAATTACCTGTTAGACCAACAGCCAGTTGGAAAAACAATTTGTCAAGGAAGGTAGGCTGCGGGAACGTATGTTAAAAACCAGATTAAACGAGAGAAATAAAAAACCATAAATCGCCTACCTCAAAACTACCAATATTTGTGGTTTACTATTTACCTGCTGACCTTTCATATCCCTAATGCTCACAACTATATAATATGTGCCATTTGATAATTTTTCTAAATATCTACTCTCTATCTCTATCGTATTTGTCCATGTTATATAATTACCTATAACATTTATTTCTTTGATTAACCTAAATCCTATTGTATATATCTTAACTCTTGCCATATTACTTGCACCTGTCATCTCTATTCTAATTCTTAAATCCCTATGACGTGGGTTATATGGATTGGGAATTATTACAACATTGCCGATTGTTAGTTGCCTATTCTCTATTTGTGTAAAAGTCATAGTCGGTGTAGATGTCATCGTCGGCATAAGTGTCTGAGTCCATGTCTGTGTTATCGTCCTTGTCCCAGTAAAACTTACTGTCACTGTTGCTGTCCATGTTCGCGAAGGTGTCTGTGAACTAGTAGCCGTAAATGTGGGTGTATTTGTATATGTTGATGTCATCGTTACACTTGCCGTAGGCGTTGCTGTGTTTGTTGCCGTATTAGTAGCAGATGGTAAAAGCGTATGCGTAAAAGTAGGCGTGGAAGATACTGTGATTGTATTTGTAGACGTTGCTGTGCGTGTGTTCGTGTATGTGGGTGTAGGCGTTATTGTAAATGTCCTAGTGTTAGTAGG
>JAOAIN010000191.1 GCA_026414685.1 Candidatus Goldiibacteriota bacterium | reverse complement strand
CGTTTCATAATAAAAATCCTTTGTATTTTTCAAAAACAAACTTCTGGCAACATTTTTTGTTTTTCTTAACCATCACAAACTAAGATTGCAACATAATTAATGAACTATAATTACGATTTTCAAATTTACAAATCTCCAAATCTGAAGATATTTTCATTCATCATTCGCCATTTGGCAACCGGCATCTAGCATTTTTAAAAACTCGCTTTTCCGCCAACATATATCATATCTTTATCTTTGAATTGGCCGTAATAACTATCTTCTTTTCCTTCAATTATCCAGGTGCCGGCATATATATCATAATTACCACTTAATTTATATGCAAGTTCAAAACCAAGAGCATACGCACTGTCGTTTATATTATAAAATCCACGGGCTTTTAATTTTAATTTTTTCTCAAGCGTAAGATATTCCAAAGTAGAAATAAATGCCTTGTCAAATTCATCATTTGTAATTTTCTCATTATAATCTGCAATAATATTTCCATTTATTTGTGTATTAAAATACAGATCTTGGATAAACATATTTACAACATCAAACCCCATAGAAAACTGCGTATATTTTTTTTGCAAAAGTCCATTCCCGCCTGATAACAATTCCATCATAAAATAACTATCTTTTACATTGAAATATTTACCTGTCAGGAAATATGCAATCTCACCACGAACTGAAATACCAGAAAAAAGCGCACGCTGGAAATCAAATCCTATCATTTCAATTTGTTTATGGACAGGAGTGAATGTAACTGCCATCAATGTATTTGCTGCTGCTTCTAAAACAGGTGTGTAATCATACCCTTTGAAATAATTAACATGCATATCTATGTCATATATTAAAACCCCAGCCCTTACAGCATAAGGCATATTTGATAACTTAGAATAATCAGGTAAAACTGGTCCAGTCAGGATAAATCCTGGTGTTTTTTTTATTTTCTTTAATTCTACAAACTCAAAAACTGATGATTCTGTTTCAGATGGTTTGAATTCGTTTATTGTTATTAACTGTAGATTAAAATTTTCACCGAAATACACAGTTATTTCACCACCAAATAATCCGTATTTTCTATCATTCAACATTTTAAAAAGCAAAAAAGAATAATCCTGTGGATTTAAAATATCAACTGGTTTTATCTCATCAGCATTACCCCAGGTCCAGATGATTTTCCCAATTTTAAAATTAATACTTGAAATAAAAGTATTAAAAAACAAATCCTGATTTATATATGCTTCTCTTAGATATATTCTGCTGCTATCTATAACTCGCGCACTATCATCTTCAGCCCTTATCACTGCTTTTATTTCCGTGTCATCTATTGCTTTATTTATCTCTGCATCCAAAATTATAGCACGCCTTAATAAATTCTGGTTTTTAATATCATTAGCATAATAAAATTCTATGTCACCTTTTAATAGGTCATCAGCAAATATTGCAACAAATATGAAAAAGGTAAAAATAATGAAAACAACTTTTTTCATCTTACACCTCCTTATGCATTTTCAAATTTCAAAATTTGTAAATTTGAAGATTTAAAAATTCTATTGTTCTTCAGCCCACTTTTTTCCCATCCTATCTTTACTAAAATATCCGCGATTTATATCCTTTTCAATAATATCAGTTATTTTTAAAACCGTTGAATGTTTTTTTTCGGTATCTGTGACTGTTATTTCTGTTGCTTCATAGATGTCTCCAACTTTTTTTATTTTATCTTGTTTTATGGTTTTTACAAGACGGCCTTCTTTACTATAACTTTTCATGATAAGAGTTTTCAGTGTTGTTTTATCTATAAATACTATATGTTTTGAAAATTTACTTGATTTTGATTTTGGATACCTCTCTACAACATAACAGTCAATACCA
>JAOAIN010000096.1 GCA_026414685.1 Candidatus Goldiibacteriota bacterium | reverse complement strand
CCAACAGTAACGCAGACAGTAACACCGACAGTGACGCAGACGGTAACACCGACGGTAACGCAGACAGTGACACAGACGGTAACGCCAACAGTAACGCCAACAGTGACACCGACGGTAACGCCAACAGTTACGCAGACAGTGACACCGACGGTAACACCGACCGTGACGCAGACAGTAACACCGACAGTAACACAGACAGTAACGCAGACAATAACACAGACAGTAACACCGACGGTAACACCGACAGTGACGCCGACAGTGACAGAAACAATAACACCGACTGTGACGCAGACGGTAACGCAGACAGTAACGCAAACAGTGACGCCGACAGTGACAGAAACAGTAACGCCGACTGTAACTCAAACAGTAACGCCAACAGTGACCGAGACAGTCACCCCGACAGTGACGCAGACAATAACCGAGACGGTAACTCCTACGGTAACGTCGACAGTGACGCCAACAGTAACAGAGACCGTGACGCCGACAATAACAGAAACAGAAACAGCGACAGTAACAGAAACAGTAACGCCGACAGTGACAGAAACAGTGACACCGACAGAGACGGTAACAATAACACTGACATTTACATATACAATTACTCCAACAAATACATTAACCCCAACTGTTACATACACACCTACTACAACATTAACATATACAATTACACCGACTATTACTTTAACAACAACACCGACAATAACTTTGACATTTACGTATACTTTTACTGCAACACCTACTTATACTCCAACACAAACATTTACTAATACTCTCACTTTTACAAGAACTAATACTCCAACATATTCATTAACTATTACAGTAACATTTACACGTACACAAACATGGACATGGTCAGAAACACCAACAGTAACTTATTCAATTACCCCAACATGGACAATAACTGAAACCAGTACATGGACAATTACTTCAACTCTTACAGCAACTATGACTATTACTCCAACACTGACATCTACACCTGGTTATGAAATGAAATTATATGTTTATAATGAAGCAGGAGAAGTTGTAAGGCGTCTTTATAAGTCATATACATATAATTTAATAGATAAATTTACGACAAACACAAAAGTATTCAGTCCGGATAAAAATGAAACACTTAAAATAGATATAGAAGGAAAGATATATGAATGGGATGGTAAAAATAACCAAGGTGATAAAGTAGGAAATGGAGTATATTATATTAAAGTTGAAACAACGGATAACTTTGGATATACACATATTGCTATTGAAAATATTACTTTGCTTACAAATGGACTTACAACACAACTTAGAATTTATAATTCTGTAGGTGAAATTATAAAAATTATACCAATAGAAGGAATATATCAATGTACTTCTAATTCTATTACTGTGTCACCTGAACCTGGAACACCATTTGTTCCTGGTCATGATAAGTATGCAAAAATTTATTATATGGATAAAGAAGCGCAATGGGATGGAACAAACGAAAATGGCACAGTTGTAAATACAGGTATTTATCATATACAGTTGATGGTGATAGATGAAAATGGATATAAAATAGTTGCACAGACATATATAACAGTTATGCGTGCAGAATATGAGGTGATAAGTGATATTCGGATAATACCAAATCCATTTAAACCAAAGATAAATAATGTCTTGACAGTTAAATATAAAGTAAATAATAATACACGAGTTTCTATTAAAATATATAATATTGCAGGAGAACTAGTAAAAACATTACAGGATTATAATAACGCAGGAGAGGTTAGATGGGAGTTAAAGGATGGTGAAACTAGGTTGGCTAGCGGATTATATATTATGGTTATATATGCAAAAGCAGATAATGGTCTTACAAAAACAGTTATACAGAAATTTTTCATAACTTATAAAAAGTAAATGATGGGAAATAGCTAATATATATGAGAGTTGTAACAGATGGTATAGAGAATTTTTTACAGGATGAGTCTAACTCTAAAAGTACAAGTATAGAAAAGGTTTATATACCGGAAAATACTCAGGAACTTTTGGATTTAATTAGACAAACAAATCAACCATGGACAATTTATGGCGGTGGGACTGGTCTGGTTGGTGGGGCAGTTTCTGACGGTGGAATAATTATTTCTACATCCGCATTAAATAAAATTACCATTGATAGAAAAAACAAAATAGTGTGTGTTGGTTCTGGTGCTTTATTAAAAGATTTGAATAAAGAACTTTTAAAAAATAATTTATGGTATCCGGTTGATTCTACAGAGCAGACAGCAACAATAGGTGGAAATGTGGCAACGAATGCTTGGGGACCAAGAAGTCATAAATATGGCAGTATTAGAAATTTTGTTCAAGAACTTGAGATTATACTTCCTTTGAAAAAAAGATTAAAAATAAGTAGGGGAGAAATAATAGCAGATAATGATACTTTTAACTTTTTACTTGATGACAAAGAAATAAATTTCAAAATAACAGATTTGTCAGAAAAGATTGATTTGAAAAGTAGCGCTGGTTATTATATGAAAAAGAATATGGATTTAATTGATTTATTTATTGGTGCAGAAGGAACACTTGGAATAGTAACCGATATAAAATTAAAAGTTTTTGATTTACCTTATGATATTTATGCATTTATGCTTTCTTTTTCGGATAGACAAAAAGCATTTGAATTTATTAAATATATAAAACAAAAAGATGTTCTTTCTCTTGAATATATGGATAATAATTCAGTCAATTTAATAAAACACAGATATCCGATTTTAAAAAATATTGAATATCTTGTTTTTTTTGAAAAAGAAATAGAGGAAAAAAAAGAAGAAAGTATACTTCAAGATATCAATGATATGCTGGAAAAATTTAATATTGCAATTGATAGAGTTAAAATATCAAGCACAAAAAAGAAAAATTCCATAGTGTATGAAATAAGAGAATCATTACCACAAACAATAAATGAAATGATAAGACAAAAAAATATAAAAAAGATATCAACTGATTTTGCTGTGCGTGAAGAAAATTTTGATAAAATGATAAAAATATATGATAATATTTTATCTAAAACAAAGATTAAATATTTTATTTTTGGTCATATTGGTATGAATAGTTTACATATTAATTTTGTTCCTGAGGATGAAAGACAAATAGAAGAATCACTTGAACTATATAATGTTATGGCAAAAGAAATAGCATTTATAGGTGGAACGATATCAGCAGAGCATGGTATTGGTAAGTTAAAGAAAAAATATTTACAATATATGTATTCTGATCAGATTCTTAAAAAAATGAAAAGTATAAAAGAAATATTTGACCCCTGCAATCTCTGTAATAGGGGAAATATTTTTGACTGAAATTTATGAAAAGAAAAAAAACTGAAAAACTAAATGAAAAAGATATCATAGCGATTGATGTTTATGACCATTCTGGAAAAATACTCGTTAAAGCGTCAACGCCTGTTTCCTCAACTATTATAAAAAAATTAAAGGATTATAATATCCCGTTTGCCTATGTGCAAGATGATTCTTTTCACGTGTCATACATTTTTGATCGTGAAGATATAGTTCAGTTATTAAGAGTTTTGTGGTATTTTGTAAAATCAAATGGTCAGAACAGTGAAATATTAAAAATTTATAATTTAGATGAAATCAGGATGTTTGCAGAATATAATAATGAGGTAGCTTCTAAAATTGCCTATGGTCATATATTTAAATTTTTTATTTCAAAATTGTATAAAAAAGTATCTGAAACAAAAAATTTTGTTTATGATTTTATTGATTACAGAGTTATTGAAAATTATTTGTTTTTTCACTCTGTTAATGTAGCTGCAATTTCTATTCTTATAGGATGTGATTTAGGACTAGAAGAAAAAGAAATCATAGATCTTGGTGTTGGGGCGTTACTTTATGACCTGTCCATGAGCTTATATAAGTTTATTGAACAAAAAAGACCACTTGATGCAATAGAGAAAGAAGAAATGCAGCAGCATGTTTTTATGGGATATGATGCTGCAAAAAATATTTATGGTATATCTTCTGCTTCAGCTTTAATTGCCTATCAACATCATGAGAGAAATGATGGAAGTGGTTATCCAAAGAAATTAAAAGACGAAGAGATAAGTTTTTTAACAAAAATAGTTTCTGTTGCTGATGTTTATGATGCATTGATAAGTAATAGACCTTTTAGAATTGCATATAATTCAGATGAGGCGTGGAATTATATTGTGGATAATAGTGGAGTTCTTTTTGATGAAAAGGTTGTTGACAGTTTTAAAAAAATAATTCCAAAATATATTCCCGGTGATATTGTGGAATTAAGCGATGGGAAAAAAGCAGTGATTGTAAAAAATATTTACAATAAAAGCGAACAGCCGGTAATAAAATTATTTGAAAAAAAAGATAAAGGTGATATAATTTTAAAAGAAGAAATAAATTTATCAGAAAAAAAAGATATTTTTATTTTAAGGGTAATTGAAACTATTAGATAAAAAGGTGATAATAATGGGCAAGGTGATTGCTGTTGTAAACCAGAAAGGTGGCGTGGGCAAGACAACAACAGCTGTGAATCTGGCGAGTTTTATAGCAGAAAAAAATAAAAAAGTTTTATTAATAGATATTGATCCGCAAGGGAATTCAACTTTGGGATTAGGTTTTGATAAAGAAAAAGAAACAGAAAATATTTATCATGATTTAATTGAATCCTTGCCCATAAAAAGTGTCATTAAAAAAACTGCTATACAAAATCTTGACTTGATTCCTTCTAATATTGATCTTGCAGGTGCAGAAATTGAACTTGTAAATATTGAAAATAAGGAAATTAAATTAAAAAATGCATTGCAGAATATTAAAAATGATTACGATATTATTTTTATTGATACCCCACCATCACTTGGGTTACTTACCCTAAATGCTTTGATTGCTGCGGATTCTGCTCTTATTCCAATGCAATGTGAATTTTATGCTTTGGATGGATTGGGGCAATTATTAAGAACAATAGAACTTGTCCGAGAATCATTTAATCCATCTCTTGTCATAGAAGGTGTGGTTATAACCATGTTTGATTCTCGCACTAATCTTGCAGTGCAGGTTGTTGAAGAAATAAAAAAGAAATTTCAGGATAAAGTTTATGATACAATAATACCCAGAAATATACGGTTGTCTGAGGCACCCAGTTTTGGTCAGCCCATAAATATATATGATAAAAGTTCGCGGGGCGCAAAAGCGTATGAGCGACTCGCGGATGAAATTTTATCAATGAAATGAGGTGATAAAATGACAAGACAGGCACTCGGTAAAGGCCTAGATGCTTTAATACCAGGGGCTAAAAAGAGTATTGATATAAAAAAGGGAATAGTAGATATTAATATTAATGATATTAAAACCAATCCATATCAACCTAGAAAAACATTTTCTCCTGAAAAATTGGAAGAACTTATAAAATCAGTAAAAGAAAAAGGGGTAATAGAACCAATAATTGTAAAAGAAATAGGAGATAATAAATACGAACTCATAGTAGGTGAAAGAAGATTTATTGCAGCTCAAAGAGCAGGTTTGCAGACGGTCCCTGCAATTATAAAAAACGTATCATCTGTTGAGCAGCTGGAGATTGCACTTATTGAAAATATTCACAGAGAAGATTTAAATCCAGTAGAAGAAGCACTGGCATATAAACAATTAATGGAAGGCATGCATTTAACTCAAGAACAATTGGCAGATAAACTTGGTAAAAACAGAGCTACCGTTGCAAATTTGTTACGTATACTAAATTTGCCTGAAGCAATTAGGAAGCGTATAATAAGTGGAGAGATAACTTTAGGTCATGCAAAAGTTTTATTATCAATAGAAGATACTGGCAGACAGAAAGCATTATGCGAGCAGGTTGTTAAATATAATTTATCTGTTCGGGACCTAGAAAAGATTTTGAAAACTGGAAAAAAAATAAAATCAAAAACAATATCGTCTGATATTCCGGAATTCAGAGCAATAGAAGAAAAATTAAAACATTTTTTTGGGACAAAAGTGAGGATAAAAGGGAAATATAAAAAAGGTAAAATTGAAATAGAATATTATAGCCAAGAAGAATTTGAAAGAATATTGGAATTATTGAAAATACAGATATAAAAAACAATGCCAGATAGTAAGTAGCAAATGATAAATTTTGAATTGATTCAAAGAAAGATATAAATATATTTGCGGATTGGTATTTTATAGTTTGGGAAAAGAAGAAAATAATACCAATAAAATTTTATTGAGAGGGGTTATTTTTTTATTTGATTATCTCAAAAATAGATGTTTTATTGATATTTTTTTTGTTTTAAACGGATAGAATGATGATGTTGTGTGGATTGATTGTTTCAAAACTAAATTTGGAATTAAAAAAAGTTTTTAGTATTTATGCAAAAAAATTTAATACTATAAAGTGATTAATATGTTTAAGGCGAATATAAAAGAACAGAATTTTTTAAAAGGAAAAAATAAATTTAATTTGCAATTTTTTTTATTGTTTTCTGGGATTGTTATTGCAATTTTAGGACAATATTTTCTTTTTTATAAAATAAATCTGATTTTAGGATTGTTGTTTTTTTTATCGCTGTTATTTTTTTTACATCTTTTAATGAAAATTTATTTGAAAAGAAAAAAACAAAAGAAATTTTTAATAAAGAAGCAGAGATTTTTTTATTTGCTGTTATTTTTTTAACTGGAATATTTTTTAGAGTATATGATTTTGGAAATACACCGCCTGGTTTTTTTTCAGACGAAGTGAATGCATCAAGAGATGCTATAAAGATATTACGTGGAGATAATGTTACTTTGCAAAATACATCCTTGCCGATTTATATTAAAGGTGACATTGATAATCCAGCACTCGTTTTATATCCTGTGATTGTTTTTTTAAAATTTTTTGGAATCGGTATAGTACAGCTACGCTTTGCAGCTGCCACTTTACACGGTATTTTGTCTATTATGGCATTATATTTTTTATTAAGAAATATATTTAATATAAAATATGCATTAGTAGGGATGTTTTTGTTTTCTGTAATGAGATGGCATATTACATACAGCAGAATATTTTTTCATGCAAGTATTTGTGTTTTTATTTTAATATTATTTTTGTATTTTTTTATAAAGCTATTAAATATAGAAAAACATTTGATTTTATATTAGCTGGTTTATCTTTAGGACTAACCCAGCATACATATCACCCTATAAAGTTAATTTTAATTTGGATTTTTTTAATTTTTATATTTTTAATATTTAAAGAAAAAAATTTTATAAAATATAATCTAAAAAAAATAATAATATTTTTTGTATTTTTTTTATGATGTTTTTACCATTGTTTATTCACATAATAAATGATCATAAAAATTATACTATAAGAATACAAAAATTATCTATATTTAATAAAAATAATTCTGAAAATTGGATTGATGGCACATATTCACTGCAGCGTATTATTTTGAATAATACGGTCAAAACATTATTAATGTTTAATTATCAGGGCGATGGTAATCCGCGCCATAATTACCGGCAAAAACCTATGCTGGATTTCGTATCTGGTATTTTATTTGTTCTGGGTTTTGGCCTGGCAATAAGAAGGATATTAAAATTAGAAATATTTTTCTTTTTATCTTTATTTTTAATTGGTATTCTGGGCAGTATCCTGTATGTTGCAGCACCCCATGCAACACGAACTATAATAATATTGCCTTCAATTATTGTTTTTTGCATTTTATCTTTACAAAAAATAGAAAGGTGTTTAATTTTATATAAAAAAAATATTTTTAACTTTTTAATTTGTATAATATTAATTCTTGTTGGCGTTTTAAATTACAATAATTATTTTAATGGATATGCAAAGGATTTTGATTTATATGATGCCTTTCATTCAAGCAGGGTTGATGCTGCAAAATATGTTGTCTCGCTTGGTAATGACTGGCGTTGTATAAGTGCAATTGAATTTTGCAGACAATATATTGTGAGTTTTGCTTTCCAATTTATCATGGAAATAAATAATAAAAATAATTATGAATGTTTTGATGTCAATAAACATATTCCTGTAATACCTGAATATGATAAAAATTACTTATTTTTGTTTCCGATGGGTTATGAGTCAATCGTAAATTTATTAAAAAAACTTTATCCTAATGGAATTTATAAAACTTTTTATAAAAAAAATAATGAGAGATACATATCTTTTTTTACCTATGAAATTGATAAAAAAGATATAAAAAATCCAATGATAAAGAATATAAAAAATGGTCTGACTGCATATTATTATAAAAATCAAAATTGGATAGGGGAAATAATGAAAAAGAAGCAATATTTTATCTGGGTTCATAATGATCCTGCCAAAAATACAGGTATACTATCAATAAAATGGGTCGGAAAGATAAAAATTGACAAGAGTGGCGAATATGTTTTTGTAGGAGAATCGGAGGATGATGTTTACTGGGAAATTATTATTAATGGCAAAATAATTGGAACAAGCCCAATAAGAAAAGGAAAAGTATTTGATAGAATAAATGTTTATTTAGATAAAGGTATGCAGAATTTTGAAATAAGATGTTCAAGTTTTAGAGATATTCAAAAGATGAAAATGTTTTGGATTCCCGCAAATCAAAACGAACCACCTGTAATAATCCCTAATGAAGTTTTATTTTTTTAATTACTTTATAAATTATTTTAAATATTCTTGGATTAATTTAACAATTTAAATTATTTATTTAATTGACATTTTAAAAAAAACACAATATAATAAAAAATGAAAAAAATAAAAAAATGCATTTTTTAAAAATATAAATTTAATGTGAAATGGATATAAATAATAAACCTAAATTAAAGGAAATAATAAATCTGGGGTATAAAGATACAGGGAAAAAGTATAAAGTATTATCAGGACCTAATAAAGGCAAGGAATTTCCAGTATATGCAATAGAAGGTGATATTGCAGGTCTTGTATATAATAATGAAGAAGATAAAATAGAACTCGTATATAAAATGCCATTTCCTTTTGTGCCAAATAAAAAATCAGGGGCAGGTATTCAAAAGGAGCAGGTTTGAAAAGATTATTTTTTATAGTTATTGTATTAAACTTTTTAATAATCCCTTTATATTCCGCAATAACATCTGTTTCAAAAGAAGATGTGCCGGCTTTAACATTATATGCAAACGATACAAATAAACTTGTATATAAAATAAATCTAACTGGAACTGGCACAGATATTTTAAATTCAATAAAGTTTTCAAATCAAGGTACAGCTACTCAACCAACAGACATATCAGAGTTAAAACTCTGGTATCAGGCATCTGGTGGTGATTTTAATCCTGTAACAGCCACATTTATTTGCTCAATACCTGCTACCGGTACCAAAGATTGGGAGAAAACTTCTATTAATTTCACTGTTGCAGCAGGCAGCTCGCTTTATGTGACTGTAAATATCTCATCAACACCTGTTGATAGCAGGACTATTAAAATGACACTTCTTAAAAATGGACTTTCTATTGGTAGCAGTACATATCCTAATACAAACCAGACAAATGCAAATACTCAGACAATTTCAAATCCACCTAAATTACTTGTTTCAAATATTGATATGATGCCTGTAAAGGTTAATCAGGGACAGCAAAATATTTATGCTATAAAATACACTTTTCAAAATACAGGTTCAACAGGTGTCTCTTTAGTAAGTGTTATTTTACGCACAATCAATTATTCTGGTGAAATAAATGCAAATACTGCAATATCACGTATTGTTGCAATAAGCAGTGGTACAACTTATGCAGATATAACTTCTATTCCTGCATCTTCACAGATAACATTAACTTTTTCGCCACAGATTACAATTGCTGGAAGTTCTTCTACCACTCTTGATATTTATATTTATTTGCTTCCTGGGATAAATACGAGAGATATCGGTATACGCCTTGCAACAGCAACTGATATTTCAACTCAGCAGGTAATCACAAAAGAAGCATATCCGGGATATTCGTTTCCAATGGATACAAAACTTGCAATAATAACCCAGCCGATATCATCTGTAAATGTTTCTCGGACAAATATAATGCCAACAAATGCCACTGACCAGCAACAGGATGTTTCTGCATTGATTCTTACATTTACCCACCCACAGTCAATAACCACTTATGCTGATTGCAGTATAAGGGGCTTAACTCTTGTTGCGCAGTCACTTACAAATCCGTCTTTGAAAGATACTGATTTATTTTCCAAGATAAAAGTTTACAGTGGTGGGATGACTTATGCAGAAATTATCCCTGCAACAGGAACAAACCAGATTTTTATCCCGTTTTCAACCTATTTAAATATTCCTGCTGCATCTTCACGGGCAGTTACAATAAGCGCTGATTTAAAATCAGGTATTTATGATAACAATTTTTATATTTATGTTTCAAATTCTGCTGCAATCGGCTCTTATGATGGCTCTTCGGGTGTTACCATTACTGCTAGCGGCTCTTTTCCCATGGCGAGTGGTTTGTGTATGGTGCAGCGTATGCCTTCATCGCTTGGTATAAATCATATAAATAAAATGCCTTCTGTTGCAACAGCTAATCAAAAATTTGTGTATGCAGAAGATTTTGTGTTAACACATCCAAATACTGGCAATTATGCACCAATAGAAGTTAAAGGACTAACCCTAAATGTGGAAGATAATCTCGGTAACACAATAATTCCATCGTCTGTTATTTCAAAACTTACAATTTTGGATGGTAATAATAATACAGTTATATCATATTCATCAATACCTGTCAGTGGTTACAAGATTTACCTTGATTTTCCATCACCTGTTCTACTGCTTCCCGGAACCAGTAAAACATTAAAAGTTTATATAGACATACCTTTGACACCTTCTGGCAATTATTTAAAATTAAATTTAAATTCATCGCTTAATGTAAATGCAGTTGATGCAAACAGTCATATAATACCAGTTACTGTTCTTGCTGATTCTGGTGATTTATTTCCGATGAAAACATCCGCGGCACAGATTTTAAATGCAGCAACAG
>JAOAIN010000022.1 GCA_026414685.1 Candidatus Goldiibacteriota bacterium | reverse complement strand
TTTATGTGGATTTGCTAGGATTTATAAAAATATGCACTGGGCATCAGATGTGTTTGCCGGTGCCTTTATAGGAACTTTTTTTGGTTGGGTGGTATCTTTAAATAAAAATTCAGACATAAATGTGACAATGAAATATGATGGTTATACATCTCTGGCATTGGTTAATTTGAAATATTAAAGTGTTTAAAAAATATTTAATAAATATGTTTGGAAAAGTATGTTTAGAAAATATGTTTTTTGAAGATGTTATCAAAGAACGGTTGGTGAAACTTTTTTTAAATCATAAATTACAAAAGAAAGGTGTTTGATGAAGAAAATAGCAATTGTAATTTTAATTGTGTTTTTTACATTTGGTATTTTTGCAGAAGAAAAGGAAATAGCAGTTATATATGATAGACCCACCACGCTTACATATCCTTCTATCAATCACACGCCTTTTGGAATACATAAAGGAACTCCATTTTGGCTTAAAGTTTTTTTAGGTAACAGGACATATTTTAATGATCCCCAGGATCTAGCTGCTACAAAATTATTGGTTGATAAGGACAGAGCGCCATATCAGCTCACCGTATATGGTGTGAATTCTGGTAATTCTGAAATAATATATAATCCCACAATGTATACCCTTGCAATTTTTGGTAAATATGGTAGTGGTGATGGAGAATTAAACAAACCAGTTGGAATTACCTGCAATGAATATGGTGACATATATATTGCAGATACAGGTAACAACAGAATTTCAAGATGGTATAATGATGGAAAAAAAGTAAGATTTATAAGAAACATAGGTGGCTATGGAGAAAATCCCGGAGAGTTTAAAAATCCAAGATATGTTGCACTTGATTCATTAGGTAGAGTTTATGTTTCAGACACAGGAAATAACAGAATACAGGTTTTTGACAAGTCCGGTGGATTTTTGTATATGATAGACAAAACAAAAGGCATTTCAAATCCGCAAGGTATTGCTGTGTCTGATTCTTCGGAAAGATATTCTGGATACAGGTATGATTACATTTATTTAATAGACGGCAATTATAATAGGATACAGAAATTTGATTTTAATGGCAATCTGGTTAGAGCAATCCGTGTAGATAATAGTTTGAATAAGGAAGTGAAAATAACCACACTTGAGCAGGATTATTATGGTAATGTTTATGTGGTTGATAATAAAAATTCGTGCATCCATAAATTCACACCGGATTTATATTATATTACATCTTTTGGTAAATATGGCACAGATGATTATGAATTTGACCATCCCACAGGAATAGCTATTTATAAATATTTTGGGCAGGTTTTTATTTCAGAACGTGAATCAGCCCAGTATTTCTGGATTTGCAGTGATGCTTTAAATTTTAAAGCCAAAAAGATGGAAGGAGATGATATTCTTTTTGAATTTTTTTTAACAGAAAAATCATTCATTACAATAGAGATAGAAGATGCATCAACTGATTCATCAATGACAAGAAAAATTACAATATTTGATAAAATTACTCTGGAAATTGGAAAAAACAGTATTGCATGGTCAATTCCTGAAGAATACAGGAATTTTTTAAAGGAAAATAAATATTATAATGCTGTTTTAACTGTGATGTCTACGTATTCATCATATCCTCATATAAAAAAGGTTATTAAAACATTGTTATTTATGTAAAAAATCCTTATATTTAAAGTAAAAGTTTAACCTTTCGTAGAATGCGATAATTATTTAATAATAAAATGTATTTTTGAAATTTTTTTGTGCAAACCTTGACAATAAATAAAAAAATGTGTATACTTTATATAAATTTTTAAAATTATAATAATGAGGCAGGTGAAATAATAATGGCAGAAGTGTCAATAAAAGAAAATGAATCGCTTGATGATGCGATGAAACGATTTAAGAAAAAAGTCCAGGATGCAGGAATACTTCAGGAGATGAAAAAGAGAGAATTTTACGAGCCGCCATCAGTGAGACGTAAACAGAAAATGTGGGCAGCAAACAAGAAAAGGAAGAGAAATAAAAATAGATGAGTTTATTGGATACTCTGAATGAAGATTTAAAAAAAGCAATAAAAGAAAAAAACGAAATAAAAATTTCCACTATCAGGCAAATAAAAAATCATATAACAAATACAGAAATAAAAAAGGCAAGACCTTTAAATGATGAGGAGATTATAGAAATAATTTTTTCACTTGTAAAATCACATAATGAATCAATAGAAAGTTTTAAGGCAGGTAATAGACCTGATTTGGTGGAAAAGGAAGAAAAAGAATTATCTGTTTTAAAAACATATTTACCCGAACAACTTTCCGAAGAAGAATTAAAAAAAATTATTTCTGAAACAATAAAAGAAGTTGGTGCAACTTCAAATAGGGATATGGGAAAAGTAATGGGTAAACTCATGCCAAAAATAAAAGGTAGAGCAGATGGAGCTAAAGCAAAAATACTTGTTGAGGAGTTTTTAAAAAATTAAATATTTTTTATTATGCGACTTAAAAGAAGTTTTTTTGAAAGGAATTCTACAGTTGTTGCAAAAGATTTGCTCGGTAAAATTTTAGTAAGAATTATTAATGACCAGCGGGTATCTGGTATCATTGTTGAAACAGAAGCATACAGGGGTGATAAGGATCCTGGTAGCCATGCATATAAAAAAATTACAGATAGAAACAAAATTATGTTTGGCCCACCGGGTGTTGCCTATGTTTATTTTTGTTACGGTAATCATTATCTATTAAATATTGTAACTGAGAAAGAGGGTTGGCCTGGGGCTGTTCTTATAAGGGCGTTGGAACCTTATGAAAATATTGAATTGATGAAGAAACTTAGAAAAACAGATAATGAATATAAATTAACAGATGGACCAGGAAAATTAACGGAGGCATTGGCAATAGGTAGAAAAGAAAATGGCTTAGATGTGATAAATAGTAAAAATCTTTTTTTAGAAGATTTAAACAATAGTAAGAAATTTAAAATAATTTCTACTTCAAGGGTTGGGATAAAGCAGGGATTGGATAAAAAATGGAGATTTTATATAGAAGGAAATAAATACGTCTCAGTTATATAAAATTTTTATTCTGTTTGACTATCAAGGATTACAAATTATTTGCTTTATATGAGATTGATT
>JAOAIN010000021.1 GCA_026414685.1 Candidatus Goldiibacteriota bacterium | reverse complement strand
AAATAAAAATATTTATTATTTTTGTTTCCAAAACTTGTGCTTTTAAAATATCTACAAGAAATGTTAGTTGATAATTTTCAATTAAAATGCAGTTGAAAATTTGATTAAATTTAAAAATATGTTATACCAAATAAATTTACTGGATTTGCAAAATCTTTCACATTTATTAAATTTGTATAAAAATATGAAAATTCAGCAAATATAGTAAATGATTTTTAAAATATTGTAGATTTATCAAATATGATAAATTTATTTTATTACTGACATTTTTCCGTATTTTTTTATCTTTTCCTTTTCACTTACAACCGCTTCTATAGAATAAAGATAAACCCCTGATGCAACAGGTATAAAATCCTGATTTCTTAAATCCCAGAAAACAGCGTTATATCCTGTTACACCATTTATTTTAATTTCTCGCACAATTTCGCCTGATACATTATATATTTTTAAAAATAATTCTGCTTCTCGTGTTAATTTCACTATTATTTTAGCAGGATTTCTGGTGGGATTTGGGAAACTACCAATAAGTTCCATATCTAAACCAACAGGTGTATTTGTATATGTTGGTGTAATAGTAAAAGTTGGTGTTATAGTATGTGTTTGTGTTATTGTCCATGTTGGAGTTATTGTTGCAGTGAAAATATTGGTCCAAACCATATTGGAATTTTTAACTTCCTTTTCATTCCAGTAAAAATCTTTATATGCTGATGCTGCTGTATTTGAAACTATAAGCCCTGGATTATCACTTACTACAACCCTAAACCACAGTGAATAAGAAGTATTTGTTGATATGACTCCAGGTATATCCCAGTAAACCAAGCCATAAGCAGTTGTTGTATTATATCCTGGTGATGCATCAAGAAAACTTGTATTTATAGGAATTGTATCCCATATAACAAGATTTGAAATATTTTCACTACCTGAATTTATATAATCAAGATTATAACTTAAAATTTCTCCCCTGTTTGCTTCTGCCTTGTCAACTGATTTTGTTATATTAAGATTGCCGCCAGAAATTCCTGGAATTCCATAATATGTTTTAAAAATAGCTTCTGCGCCTGCTAAAATTGTTACCGGATTATAAAAAATAGCAACTGCGGTATCAGTTATATCCTGCGGATGAATAGCATAATCCCATAGATTGGCGTCTTCTTTCATATAATCCCACTGTCCAATGATTAATTGATCAGGCCTTGTTGCACCGAATAAAGATAAAATACCTTCTGCTTTGATAGTAGGATTATCAATATTATCATAAGTAATCCAAGCTTCTGGTATTTCTAAACCAATCCATTTTTTTTCTTTAAGTATTCTACCCTCGCCTTTAACTATTATAGGTGAATTGTCATTATCACCAAGCTGCGTATCTAAAAGAATTCTCATACCAGCATAGGCAGTAAAAGTATTATTATTTTTTATTGTATATTTTATTTCAAAGGTATCTTTGTTTATTCCATCCCGCGGATTTTGGATTATGGTTATCTCTTGTTTTATTTCCAGATTATTTTTATTCCAGATAGTTGTATTTTTAGTGTTACCGGCGATATCAAAAGAATCAAACGGTTCTTGAGAAAATGTTCCAAGATTTGAGCCATAAATGACAATGGTATTACCAGGAGTGTCTATTTTTATAGTTGTAAATGAGCTCCATATTGCATTTGGCCAACCATATAAAAGACGTTTATTATCTGATGTGCCTGCTGTAAATCTGGCTTTTGCCTTTCTTGAAAAAATATCATTTGTATTTGCATTGATTGTCGCAATTCTCACATCTACAAATTCATTTGATATTGAAAAAACAGGGGAGATAAAAAGAATAGTAAAAATAACAAAAAAAATATTACTCTTCATAAAAATTATGTGTAATCAGCATTTATTCGTATATAATCATAGGATAAATCAGTTGTTAAAATAAAATATTTTTCTTTTCCTGATTTTAAATCAATTTCAAGTGTCAAATCTCTTTTTTTCATTTCTTTTGAAATAATTTTTTCGTTTATTATCTTTTGATTTTTTAAAGCAAAAATTCCATTTATTTTTAAATCAATATTATATACATTTATTGGTAACCCAGTTGAACCAATTGCAGATATGATTCTACCAAAATTTAAAGAGCATCCAAAAAATGCGGTTTTAACAAGTGGTGAATTGGCAATCGCTCGTGCCACTTTTTGTGCCTGTTTTTTGTTTTTAGAGTTAACTATATTTATCTTTATGAATTTTGTAGCCCCTTCACCATCGCGAACAATATCCTCGGCAAGTGCATAACAAATATTACTAATTGAATCTGCAAATTTTTTAAAACTAAAATCTTTTGTATCTATTATACTGTTTCCTGCCATTCCATTAGATAAAATAAAAACAGAATCATTTGGACTCATATCACCATCAACAGTGATTCTATTAAATGATTTTTCAATAGCTTCTTTTGCTGCAATTCTTAAAAATTTTCTTTCTATAGATGCATCTGTCATAATAAAAACAAGCATGGTAGCAAGTGCTGGAGAAATCATACCCGCTCCCTTTGCAACACCTGTGATTGTAACTTTTTTATCATCAATTTTTATAAAATCAGTATATGTCTTTTTTTTAGTATCAGTCGTTAAAATTGCTTCTGGTAAATTTTTATCCTTAGATGAAATTCTACTTATTAATTCAGGCAAACTTTTTATTATTTTATCATCTGGCATTTTTTTAGAAATTTTTCCAGTAGAAGCCATCAGTATGCTACTTTGCTCAATATTTAAATATTCAGAAATATTTTTTGTAATTTTTAAAATACTTTTTAATCCATCTATACCGTTTAATACATTTGCATTGCCACTATTTACAAAAATCGCCCGTATTGATTTTTGTTTAAGTTTTGAATCATATAATATATGCCACGATTTGAGTTTATTGGACGTCCAGAATGTCTCACATATACATGGTTTATCTGAATATATAAGCCCAACATCCAATTTTTTATTTTTTTTTATCCCACAATATATACCAGATGTTCTAAAACCTTTTGGCAGAATATACTTATTATTCATTTTAATCCTTCTGTTTCATCAAAACCACACATAATATTCATATTTTGCACTGCCTGTCCAGATGCTCCTTTTATAAGATTGTCAATGGTTGTTATAATAATCAATATTTTACTTTCTGCCACCCCATCAATAAATATATCACAATAATTGGTATATTGAACATTATGTAAGTTAGGCGCATCTGTAAATCTAATAAAAGGTTTTTTATCATAAAAACTTTTATACATATCTTTTATTGAATTTATATCTATCCATTTTTTCATCTTTATATATAACACACTTAAAATGCCTCTGTCCATTGAAACAATCTGTGGAGTAAAAATAATATCTGGACTTTTCTTTAAAGAATTAAATATAACATCTTCTATTTCTCCTAGATGTCTATGTTTTTTACCAATATTATACGGGATCACATTTTCATTAACATTTAAATAATGAGTTGTTGGTGTGGGTGTGATACCAGCGCCTGAAATACCGGTCTTTGCATCTATGATTATATTATCCACATTGTAATTCTTTAAAATAGGATATATACCAAGTAAAATAGATGTTGCATAACAACCTGGATTAGCAACAAGTTCTGCCTCTGATATTTTATCTTTAAAAATTTCTGGTAATCCATAAACTGATTTTTGAAGTAAATTTTTATATTTATGATTTGTATTATAATATTTTTTATAAACAGCAATATTTTTTATTCTAAAATCAGCACTTAAATCAATAACCTTTATCCCATTTTTGATTGCTTTATTCACATAATTCATAGCTTCAATATGTGGCAAACATACAAATGCAATATCAATATTTTTAAAAATCTCTGGTTCATCAGTATTATCAAATTTCATATCTATTAAACCAAGCAATTCAGGAAATAAATCGGTTATTTTTTTACCGGCACTTTTGACAGATGTAACCGTAACAATTTTTGTTTCTTTATGTTTTAAAAGAATTTTTATAAGTTCTTTCCCGGTTAATCCAGAACCGCCAATTATACCAACTTTTATCATATTTTTTCTCCACAGAAAAAATCAAAAATTTTTATCAAATTTAAAAAAATTCCTTTACATATATTTTATATATGCATCTTTTTTTATTTTTGAAAGCCATTCCTGCCACATCTTTTCTACTTTTTCTTCTATTATCTTTATCCTTACTTTTTCTTTAATTTCATTTAAAGGTTGTAATTGACCTTTTTTTAC
>JAOAIN010000262.1 GCA_026414685.1 Candidatus Goldiibacteriota bacterium | reverse complement strand
ACAACAACAGCTCCTATATAAATCAAAACTTGAATACCTGCTAAAAAGTAAGAATTAAGCAATACAAAAATTCCAGCAACTCCAAATAAAACAGTAGCAAGATAAAGAGCACTATGAAAAATATTTTTAGATGTTACCATCAAAAATGCAGATATAATAATTAAAAATGCCATTAAATAAAAAATTAACAGTGTCACAATAAAACTCCTATTCTTCTTTAAATTTTGAAGCCCACCATTTTTCTTTTGGGCCTGTTAAATTATATTTTTCTGAAATAAGTTCCAAATTTAGCTTTTCTTTTTCATAAACTGCAAGTTCATATTCATCTGACATAACAATTGCAGCAAAAGGACATGCCTCAACACAAAGATTGCAAAACATACATGTGGCAAGATTGTAAAAATATTTTGATGCTTTAGATTTTGGTTTGCCATCTTCCCCAATCATCTTTTCCACAGATATAGAATTATTAGGACAGGCTTTCACACAGAGCATACAGGCAGTGCAGCGGTTATCATTTTTTTCCTTATCATAAGGCATAACAAGACGACCTCTGAAACGTAAAGGTAAAACTGGTCTTTGTTCAGGATACTGAAGAGTGAATGATGGTCTGAAAAAATGTTTCAGTGTAACCCATAAACCCTCACACAAACTTATTAAACCTGTTATGATATTTTTTATATAATTAAACATTTTTTTCACCCAATAACTTTTATTATAAAAGCGGTAATTAGTAAATTTATTAAAGCAATAGGTAAAAGATATTTCCATGAAAATTCCATAAGATGATCAACTCTTAACCGTGGAAAAGACCATCTTATCCACATTAAAAAAGTAACAACAGCATAAGTTTTTATAATAAACCATACAAAAGGTGGTAAAAGTGGTCCTTGCCATCCACCGAGAAATAATGTTGTTGCAACTGCACTGACTATGAATAGATTTGTATATTCAGCAAGAAAGAAAAATGCAAATTTCATTGCAGAATATTCGGTTATAAACCCAGAAACAAGTTCTGATTCTGCCTCTGGCAAATCAAATGGCGCTCTATTTATTTCTGCTGCTGCAGCAATTATAAAAAGTAAAAATGCAACTGGTTGATAAAAAATAAACCATCTATAACCTGCCTGTGCACTTATAATTTCACTCATCTTCATAGAACCTGCAAGCATTACAATAGTCAAAACAACCAACATACTCGGAATTTCATAACCAACTATCTGTGCGGCAGAGCGCAATCCACCTATGAGAGAATATTTATTATTTGAAGCCCATCCACCTGCAAGAATACCAATGACTGCAAGTCCACTTACCGCAATTAAATAAAGAATACCAATACTTAAATCAGATACTATAATTCCGTTTCCAAATGGTATAACTAAAAATGATAAAAAAGTAGCAAGAAAAACAATACCTGGAGCAATGAAAAATACTATTTTATCAACCTTAACCGGATTTATATCTTCTTTTATTAATAATTTTATTGTATCTGCTACTGTCTGTAAAAGTCCAAATGGTCCTACTCTATTTGGTCCTTTTCTTATCTGCAATTTTGCAGAAAATTTTCTTTCATAATAAATTATCCATAAAGCATTGAGTGCTATAAAAACAAATACAGCCAATGCAACTATAAATTGAATAATTATATCAAGAAGAACGGGTGGTAAATTAAAACTAGCCCATACTTTATGAAGCCATGTATAAAACTGTGAAAGTGGCTTGCCTGTATTATAAATTAAATCTTTTAAAAAATCCAATTTTTCACCTCATTATCATAATTGAAAATTGATAATTGTTAATTGGAAATCATTTTTTATCATCTATCAATCTCTGGTATTACAAGATCAAAACTGCCCATTATTGCAACCAAATCAGCAATTTTATAACCTATACAAACTTCTCTTAAACCACTTAAATTAGAAAAAGAAGGGCTACGAAATTTTATCCTGTATGGTTTTTCAGTTCCGTCAGAAACAATATAAACACCAACTTCACCTCTGGGGCCTTCTACTCTTTCATATACTTCTCCAGGAGCTGGTTTTATAATTTTAGGAACTTTTGCCATAATTTCACCATCAGGTATATTTTCTATTGCCTGTTTTAGAATTTCAGCTGACTCCCGCATTTCATCCATACGTACTTTGCATCTGTCCCAAGTGTCTCCATTTTTACCTGTACATACTTTAAAATTAAATTTTTCATATATTGAATATGGTGAAGTTTTTCTCAAGTCAATAGCAATATTAGAGCCGCGTAAGGTTGGACCTGACATCCCATAAGAAATTGCAATATCTTTTTGTAAAATCCCTATATTCTTTGTTCTAGCAATAAAAATTACGTTGTTAATAAGTAATGCTTCATATTCATCTACATAATCATTAAAAGTTGATAAAAATTTTTTTAAATCATTTATAAAATTTTTAGG
>JAOAIN010000246.1 GCA_026414685.1 Candidatus Goldiibacteriota bacterium | reverse complement strand
GATATAACATCACCTTTTACCATCTTTTGAGTTATTGTAAAAATACTTTCACTTAATTTAAATTCATATTCTCCTGCCTTTAACTTTTTATGATTTCCTGATAAAATTACAAAAAGTTCAAATATTTTTTTGTTTCGTATCAGATTATTTTTATAAAGTTCATTTGATATTTTTTTTAACCCAAAACCGTAAACCACATATATTCTTTTCTTTTCATTTTTGAAAGGGTTTTTAGGAGTAAATATTGAAACTATTATGGAAGATAAAATTCCAAAAAATAAAATCAAAAATATTAAAAATATATTTTTTTTACTAAAAAAACCGTATTCAATCATATTTCACTCATTTCTTGTTTATATTATCAAGATAACTTCGTAATATAAGTGCTGCGGCAATCATGTCTATTTTATTTTTTCTTTTTTTTCTTGAAAGATCTGATTTTATCATTATCTCTTCTGCTTCTTTGCTCGTCAATCTCTCATCCCATAATATAATCGGTATATTTGGAAATAAATTTTCAACCTTTTTTATAAATTTTTCTATAAAATCCTTGCCGACACTTTTTGAACCATCCATATTGACAGGATTGCCTATTAATATTTTTTCCGGAGCATATTTTTTAAATATTGCTTTTAATTCGGCATCAAGATTATTATTATTTAAAATAATTTTTATAGGAGATGCTATAACCTGATTCTTATCACAGATAGCAACGCCTATTTTTTTTTCTCCCACATCAAAAGAAATTATAACCATTTATTTTTCCATAACAATTTTATCTACCAATGTTAAAGCCTCATCAACTTTAGTTATATCCTTACCACCGGCTTCCGCCATATCCTTTCTGCCACCGCCACCCCCACCGCATTTTGCAGCTATCGCTTTTATAATCTCTGTTGCATCAAATTTATCAGTTAGATCATTAGTGAGCATTGTTAAAAATGAAACTTTATCTTTAAAAATATTTGCAAAAATAATAATTGATTTCTTTGATTTATGTTTTATTATATCACCAAGTTCTCTTATTACATTTTTCTCTACACCATCAAACTTTAGGGTTATTATTTTTATTCCATTTATTTCTCTTGCTGTTTTTATATATTGATCTACATTTTTCAATAAATCAGACTTTATTGTTTTCTGTATTTGCTTTTCTAACTCTTTCTTTTCATAAAGCAATTTATTTATTCTTTCTCCCAAATCAGCAAGATCAGAAGCTTTAAATTGCTCTTTTAAACCTTCAACAAAATCATTTAACGCCACAAGCAAATCAAAAGCTCTGCTACCTGTTATTGCCTCTATTCTTCTTACTCCCGCAGAAACAGAAGTACACGATATTATTTTAAAAATACCAATTTCTCCTGTATAATTGATATGTGTTCCACCGCATAACTCCATTGAGATATCGCCTATTGAAACAGTCCTTACCTTTTCTCCATATTTCTCTTCAAATAATGCAATAGCACCTTTTTCTTTTGCCTCTTTAAAACTCATTTCAACTTTTGAAACAGAAAAATTTTCAAGTATCCATTTATTTACAAGACGTTCTACCTTTTTAATTTCTTCATCTGTTAACTGGGAAAAATGGGTGAAATCAAAACGCAATCTATCATCGCCAACATATGAGCCTGTCTGTTCAACATGAAGTCCTAAAATAGCCCTCAAAGCAGAATGCAAAAGATGGGTTGCTGTATGATTCCTCATTATGGATTTCCGCCTGTCACTATTAACAATTGCTTTTGCCTTTTCTCCTTCCTTTATCTCTCCTTTTAAAACTCTTGCCTTATGAAAAAACAATGAATCCACTTTATATGTATCAATTACTTCTATCTTACAATTATCCGAAATTATTTCTCCGTTATCTCCTATTTGTCCACCTGATTCAGCATAAAAAGGAGTTATATCAAGAATAATTTCAACTTCCTGACCTTCTTTTGCAGTTTCTATTTTTTTCCCATCCTGCAATATTGCCATAATTTTTGCTTGTTCTTCTATTAAAACATCATAACCTTTAAATACAGTATTTGGAAATTTTTGAAGAATTTCTTTTGGTATCTTTGATGCACGTTCAAAATTAAAGCCCTTCCACGATTGCTTTGCTATTTCTTTTTGTTTTTCCATCAATTCATTGAATTTTTCTTTATCTATTGATATATTGTTTTCTAACAAAATCTCCTCTGTTATTTCAAGCGGGAAACCAAAAGTATCATAAAGTTTAAATGCAATTTCACCATTTAACACCTTTTTTGACTTTAAATTTTTAATCTCATCTTCCAGAATCTGCAAGCCATTATCCATTGTATTTACAAATTTTTCTTCTTCAAGTTTTATCATCTGGATAATATAATCTTTTCTTTGTGCAAGTTCTGGATATGCTTCTTTCATCATATTAACTACAACTGGAACAGTGGTATGCAAGAAAATATCTTTCAATCCGAGAATTCTTCCGTGTCTTGCAGCCCTTCTTATTAGACGTCTTAGAACATAACCCCTGCCTTCATTAGAAGGTATAACTCCATCGCATATTAAAAAACAAATTCCACGGCAGTGATCTGCAATAACTCTTAAAGAAATATCAAGTTTTTTATCTTTCCCATATTTAATCTCACTTTTATCCGAGATAAATTTTATTATTGGCATAAATAAGTCAGTTTCAAAATTAGAATAAACCGCCTGCGAAACAGCAGCTAGCCGCTCAAGCCCCATACCGGTATCTATATTTTTTTGTTTGAGTTCAACTAAAGAGCCGTCTTCCAGTTTATTAAATTGAGTAAAAACAAGATTCCATATTTCAAGAAATCTATCATCATTATTTTCTATATCTTTCACTGTCACTTTTTCTTTATGGCCGCCTTCCAGGTCAAAATAAATTTCACTGCAATAACCACAAGGACCAACAGGTCCCATTTGCCAAAAATTTGTCTCATCACCCATTCTGAATATTCTATCTTCTGGGATTTTTACCTTTTCTTTCCAGATTTTAAATGCTTCGTCATCATCTTTATATATTGAAACATACATTCTTGAAGTCGGTAGTTTAATAACTTCTGTTAAAAACTCCCATGCCCAGATAATTGCATCTTTTTTAAAATAATCACCGAATGAAAAATTGCCAAGCATCTCAAAAAACGTATGATGACGCCTTGTTTTTCCTACATTTTCAATGTCATTGGTTCTTATACATTTCTGGACAGAAGCAGCCCGCGTAAAGGTAAGTGGCACTTTTCCCAGGAAATAATCCTTAAAAGGCACCATTCCTGCAACAGTAAAAAGTATAGACCTCTCATTAGGAATAAGCGAAGAACTCGGCTTTATTACATGGCCTTTTTTAGCGAAAAAATCAAGAAATAATTTTCTAAGTTCATTGCTATTCAAATATGCCTCCTATTATCTTTTTAATTGATATTTTATTAATTTTTCTTTGAAATAAAAAGATTTTTTATATTATATTATAAAAATAACTTGTGTCAACTTTATAAATTTGTCCATAAAAACATGACAAAAAATCATGATATAAAATATGGGTGATTGCCTTTTTTATATTTGGTAAAGATGTAGGAAAATATTTTACATTTTTATAAAACATTCTTACAAAACATTATCATCAAATATTTCTATTAAAAATATTTACTAAATTACGAAAAAATGCATCTTCCATTAATATTTTTAATACGTTTTCAGTATTTTTATTAAAAATTAACTTTTTGTTCTAATCTTAAATAACAGGTGCTGAAATGGCTGGTGTTCATATATCCAAAACCAACATTTATGAATTTAATCCTTATAATTTCTCTTATTATATACATATCTTTTATTCCTGAATCCTCCAGTTCAAAACAAAATGGAATTCTCAACCCAATTTCAAAATTATTTCCCGAACCCTCTGTTCCACTATATCCTGCTGTATAGCAAAAAATCCCAGCATTAAAATAAGGTGAAAAACCTGTTTGTAAAAGATACAAATTGATATGTGTTCCTAAAAAAATAAAAGAAATATCCAAACCCATTTCAAAATTTTGATTTAAAGTGACACAAAAAGATAAAACAGGATATATATTTATTTTTTTATCAACAAGATAACAAAAAATCGAACCACTTAAACTTATTTTTTCAAGCTCATAACAAAATTCCTTCCTGCTTTTTTCTTTTGCTTTTTTGTTAATTTGTTCTTCTTTTGAAACAGGACAATATAATATTTCAAATAATTCTTTGTCCTCTTTACTAATATCCCCTGCAAAAATAAGATTCACACATAAATAAAAAACAAAAATTAATAAAAATATTTTTTTCATCTATCTATCCTACCTTATCACCGCTATCTTTTTTATGATTGTTTTTTTCTCTGCAGAAATTTTTAATAAATATATTCCATTTGCAATGTCTTTT
>JAOAIN010000223.1 GCA_026414685.1 Candidatus Goldiibacteriota bacterium | reverse complement strand
GATGGTAACATCTAAAAATATTTTTCATAGTGCTCTTTATCTTGCTACTGTTTTATTTGGAGTTGCTGGAATTTTTGTATTGCTTAATTCTTACTTTTTAGCAGGTATTCAAGTTTTGATTTATATAGGAGCTGTTGTTGTACTTGCCATTTTTGTTATAAATCTTACAAGAAAAATAACAGGTGAAGATATTCCGCAATTTAATAAACAGATAATACCTTCGTTTATTGTTTCTGCTCTTTCAATTATTTTAATAATTCTTGTTGTTTTAAAAACTGATTGGTTTAAAAGAATTCAGGGCGGGACAGTTGCTGCTGTTGATAATACTGCAATCATAGGAAGACAATTTTTGACTGATTTTGTTATTCCTTTTGAAGTAGTTTCAGTATTGTTACTTGCAGCTTTAATAGGCGCAATAGTACTTGTTGCAAGAGACAGGGAGGAAGAAAAATGATTACGCTTGGTCATTATGTGATATTATCTGCGATATTGTTTGGTATTGGAGTATTTGGAGTTTTAACTCGGAGAAATGCAATAGGTATTCTGATGTCTTTAGAACTTATTTTTAATGCTGTGAATATAAATATGGTTGCATTTTCCAAATTTTTAACACCTGATGGTGCTTATGGTGAATTATTTGCCATTTTTATTATTGCAGTCGCAGCAGCAGAAAGTGTTTTGGGACTTGCTATAATTCTTGCAATATATAAAAACAAAAAAACAGTTAATGCAGATGAAATGAATATTATGAAATATTAATGGAGGTTATGAATTTGAATTACATTATTCTTTTAGGATTTTTAGTGCCTTTTTTACCTTTACTAGCATTTATTTTAATTATAACTTTTACAAAAAAATTACGTATTACGAGTGCTTTAATAAGTATATCTTCTATATTTTTATCTTTTATATTTTCTTGTATCATAATGTATTCAAGAATCAAAGGAACTGATATCCATAATATTATTGAATACAATTTACCTTGGCTTTATATAGGGCAATTGCAGTTAAATATAGGACTTTTGGTAAATAATCTAACAGCCATCATGCTCATAGTTGTCACCACAGTAAGTTTACTTGTTCAGATTTATTCAATTGGTTATATGCATGAAGATCCTGGATTTACAAGATTTTTTGCTTATATATCACTTTTTTCTTTTTCTATGCTTGGCATAGTTGTCTCAAATAATCTATTACAATTATACATTTTCTGGGAACTCGTAGGATTATGTTCATATTTACTGATTGGTTTTTGGTATCATAAACCAGAAGCAGCAGATGCAGCCAAAAAAGCATTTGTTGTTACCAGATTCGGTGATTTTGGTTTTTTACTGGGTATTTTAATTTTGACTTATAATGCAGGAACATTTAATTTTTTGGAAATTGAAAATTATCTTAAATCAGGTAATATGGCTCCAGGAACTCTCACACTTGTTATTTTATTATTATTCTGTGGAGCTGTTGGAAAAAGTGGGCAATTCCCACTACATGTTTGGTTGCCAGATGCGATGGAAGGTCCAACTCCAGTTTCTGCTTTAATACATGCTGCAACGATGGTTGCTGCTGGTGTTTTCATGGTGGCTAGGTTGTTTGGTATTTTTTCATTATCTCATGATGCTTTAAATATCATTGCATATATTGGTGGTTTTACGGCATTATTTTCTGCAACCATAGCTTTAACCCAAGATGATATAAAAAGAGTTCTTGCTTATTCAACTTTATCACAGCTTGGTTATATGATGCTTGCACTCGGTGTCTCTGGTTATACCGCTGGAATATTTCATTTATACACACATGCATTTTTTAAAGCATTATTATTTTTATGTGCTGGTAGTGTAATACATGCACTGCATACTAATAATATATGGGATATGGGTGGGTTGCATAAAAAAATGCCTATTACATCAATCACATTTTTTATTGCCGCTCTTGCAATATCAGGTATTTTTCCATTTTCTGGTTTCTGGTCAAAAGATGAAATATTGTTAAATGTTTATGATTCGGGGAATAAAATTTTATTCTATGCTGCTGTTATAACTGCTTTTTTAACTGCTTTTTATATGTTTCGTATATATTTTGTGACTTTTACCGGTGAATTAAAAAATGAACACGTCCATGAATCACCAAAAGTAATGACTGTGCCACTTTTAATACTTGCTTTACTTTCCATTATTTCTGGTTTTATTGGTATTCCTGGATTAGAAAAATCTATTTATACCTTTTTATTTTATGGTGAACATCCACATGAGGTTACAATGAATATAAAAATAGCGGTAAGTTCAAATATTATTGCCATCTCTGGCATATTACTCGCTTTTATTATTTATGGTATTAAATTAATAAAACCAGAGACAATGAAAAAAATAACAGGCCCATTTTATGTTATTTCTAAAAATAAATATTTTATTGATGAGATATATCTTTTTTTGATAAGAAAAATATTCATTTCAATTACTGAATTTGTAAAATGGTTTGACAGACACATAGTTGATGGAATTGTAAATCTTATAGCTTTTATATGTAGATGGGGTGGAGCAAAACTGCGTTACACTATAAGCGGTAATTTACAAAATTATGCACTTATAATTTTTTCTGGTTTCATTTTAATTGTAATATTTTTTGCAATTTATAATCCGGATGCATTGAAAATACTCGGAGGAAAATAAATGGAAATTTTTTCTTTTATAAAACACATACCTGTATTAACTATTATTTATCTTATGCCCCTTATTTCTGTTTTGATACTACTTTTCATTCCTGGCAATAATCATAGAGCAATTCGTTTAGTGGCTTTGATACCTGTTTGTTTTTCATTTTTTCTTTCAATATTATTACTAATTAATTATGATTATAATTTAGGTGGGTTGCAGTTTGTTGAAAAACATACATGGATACCATCTTTAGGAATTAATTATTTTCTTGGGGTAAATGGCATAAACGTCGCTCTTGTTTTACTTACTGGTTTTGTGATTGTTGCAGGTGTTCTTGCATCATGGGATATTACTTATAGACCAAAAGAATTTTTTATGTTGCTTTTAACCTTAGTTACTGGTGTATTTGGAGTTTTCATGACATATAATTTATTTTTATTTTT
>JAOAIN010000170.1 GCA_026414685.1 Candidatus Goldiibacteriota bacterium | reverse complement strand
GTTCAGGAACCGAATCTGATAATACAGCAATTAAAGGCATTGCATTTGCAAATCAGGATAAAGGTAAACATATAATAACATCAAAGATAGAACATCATGCTGTTTTGAATACCTGCAAATATTTAGAGCAGATGGGTTTTTCTGTTACCTATTTACCTGTTGATAGATATGGTTTTGTTGATCCTACTGATTTTAAAAAGGCAATAAAAAAAGATACAATTCTTGCAAGTATTATGTATGCAAATAATGAAATAGGTACAATAGAGCCGATAAAAGAACTTACTAAAATTGCAAAAGAACATAATATTTATTTTCATACAGATGCAGTACAAGCAGCTGGAAAAATCGCACTCAATGTAAAAGAACTTGGAGTGGATTTATTATCAATATCTGCACATAAGTTTTATGGACCCAAAGGCGTTGGTTTGTTATATATAAAGAAAGGGACAAAAATACATTCTTTACTTCATGGTGGACACCATGAGAAAAACAGACGTGCAGGAACAGAAAATGTGGCAGGTATTATTGGTATGGCAAAAGCAGCAGAAATTTCAATGGGGTTTTATAAAAATCCAGAAAATATTATAAAAATTAAAAGATTAAGGGATATGCTTGAAAAAGGTATTTTAGAAAAAATACCGGAGGTCATTGTAAATGGACATCCTGAAAAAAGAATGGAAAATATTTTAAATATATGTATCAAATATATTGAAGGAGAATCAATACTTATACATCTTGACTTTGAAGGAATATGTGCATCATCTGGTTCTGCATGCACATCTGGCTCACTTGAGCCTTCTCATGTTTTACTTGCGTTGGGATTACCACATGAGATTGCTCATGGCTCTATCAGATTTTCATTTGGCAAATTCAATACAGAAGATGATGTGAAAAAAGTATTAGACGTTTTACCAAGCATAGTAGAAAAATTAAGAAATATGTCACCATTTTGGAAAGAAAAAGTAAAAAAGGAGTAAAAAAATGGATAATAATGAATTGATTAATAAGATTAAAGAATTAAAAGAAAAGAAAAATGCAGTAATAGTTGCACATAATTATCAAAGACCAGAAATTCAGGATATCGCGGATTTTACAGGTGATTCTTTGGAATTATCTCGTAAATGTGCTGCGGCAAAAGAGAATATGATTGTTTTTTGTGGAGTCAAATTTATGGCTGAGACAGCCAAAATACTTTCACCGCAAAAGAAAGTTTTGTTACCAAAAATTGATGCTGGCTGTCAACTTGCAGATAGCATAACACCGGCAGAGGTGGATGAATACAGAAAAAATTATCCAGATGCTGTCATAGTTGGTTATGTGAATACAACCGCAGAAGTAAAAGCAAAACTTGATTATTGTGTTACTTCTGCAAATGCTGTTGATATTGTAAAAAAGATAAATTCAAAAAAGATAGTTTTTTTACCCGATAAGAATTTAGGATTATGGGTTAAAAAAAATATACCTGAAAAAGAAATTATAATTCATAATGGCAGATGTTATGTGCATCATAAATTTTTAAAAGAAGATGTATTGAATGCAAGGAAATTTCATCCAGATGCAGTAATTTTAGCTCATCCAGAATGTTCACCTGAGGTTCTTACACTTTCCGATGTTATTGCATCAACATCGGGCATGATTAAATATGTAAAAGAGAGTAGTGCAAAAAAATTTATCCTAGCTACAGAAGAAGGTATAATCCATAGATTACAAAAAGAAAGACCCGATGCAGAGTTTTATTCTCTTGGCAATGCCCAGATATGTTTTAATATGAAACTTATAAAACTCATAGATGTATATAATTCACTTGAAAAAGAGGTTGTTGAGATAAATCTTTCTGATGAAATTATACATAAGGCAAAATTGCCAATAGATAGGATGGTAGCGCTATAAAAATTTACGATTTGTAATTTAAAATATATAAACTATAAATAATAAATTTTTTGGGAGAGAATATGCAATATACGCAAAAGACAATAGAGTATTTTAAAAATGCGGTAAATATGGGCAGGATTGAAGATGCTGATGGTATAGGTAAAGTAGGCAATCCTGTTTGTGGGGATGTTATGTGGATTTATATAAAAGTAGATGACAAAGGCATCATAACTGATTGTAAATTTGAAACCTTTGGCTGCGTTGCTGCTATTGCTACATCATCCCTTGCAACCGAACTTGTAAAAGGGAAAACCATAAATGAAGCATTACAAATAACGAATAAAAGAATAGTAGAAATATTGGGTGGATTGCCCAAAGAAAAGTACCATTGTTCCATTTTGGCAGAAGAAGGTATAAAAAAAGCAATAGAAGATTATAGACAGAAAAATATAAACGTAAAGTGAAGTTAAATTTATATATATTTTTTTACAGAATATTGTAAACATCAATATAATTTTAAAAATAGTTCTAAATTAAGTTTTACAAGATTAAATAATTTTATAACCAGTATATTTCTTAAAAATGAGATTTTTCATACATCATAAAAAAATTTTTTATTAAGGAAAATACATGAAAAAGGTATTTGTAGGAATGAGTGGTGGAGTTGATTCATCGGTTGCCGCTTTTTTATTAAAAGAACAGGGTTTTGAAGTTGTAGGTCTTACATTAAAACTAATTAATGATGCATCACGTTGCTGCGACGATGATGATATTGAAAGGGCTAAAAAGATTTGTCATAAACTTAATATAAAACATTATGTTTTAAATTTAAAAAGAGAATTTAAAAATAAGATAATAAATTATTTTATTTCAGAATATTTACATGGTAGAACTCCAAATCCGTGTGCTCTATGTAATGAAGAAATAAAATTTGTAGCTTTGATTAAGAAAATGAAAGAATTTGATTTTGACTATGTGGCAACAGGACATTATGCAAATATAAAAAAGATAAAAAATGGATATTTTCTTACAAAAGGTAAAGATCCAAAAAAAACCCAGGAATATTTTCTTGCACGACTAAAAAAAGAAGATTTAAAATATATTATTTTTCCACTTGCTGATTTGACCAAAGAAAAAGTAAAGGATATTGCTTTAAAAAACAAACTTGATTTGGCAAGAAATGAGAGCCAGGAAGTATGTTTTTTAAAGGACAATGAGGCACCTTATGAGTTTATAAAAAAGAATATAAAAGATTTTTCTTTTAAAACAGAACTTGTTGATATAAAAGGAAATAAAATAAAAGAACTGGAATATCCTTATTATAAATACACAGTTGGGCAGAGAAAAGGACTAGGCGTTGGTGGTGGAGAACCATTTTATGTAATAAAAATAAATGCAGAAGAAAAAAAAGTAATTATAGGGACACGAGAACAGGCATTTTCAAAAAGCTTTATCGCTAAAAATCTTAATTTTTTTATAAATATTAAAAGTAAAAAATTCAAAGCTGATGTAAAAATTAGATATTTACATAAACAAGCACCCGCAATGATTGAAATAGAAGATGATGTGGCGCGGATTACTTTCAATAAACCGCAGTTTGCAATCACCCCAGGGCAGTTAGCAGTATTTTATAAAAAGGACGCTGTTATAGGTTCTGGATTTATAGAATTGTAATTAATAAATATAATAAAAAAACGTAGAGACAGGTTTATAACCTGTCTCAAAAAAATGTAGAGACAGGTTTGTAACCTGTCTCAAAAACGAGACGGGTTAAAAACCCGTTTATACAAAAAACGATAAAAAAACATTTATACAGAGGGGGAAAAATGGCATTGTATAAAAACAAATATAGGGTTGAGACAATAAGACTAAAAAATTGGGATTATTCAAATGATGGATATTATTTTATTACAGTATGTACAAAAAATAAGATTCCAATTTTTGGTTTTATTAAAAATGGAGAAATGATTTTAAATAAAAATGGACAAATCATAAAAGAAATATGGGAAGAATTACCGAAACATTATAATAATATAAAATTGCATGAAATTGTAATAATGCCTGATCATATTCATGGTATAATTGAAATACAAAATAAAAATGTAGAGACGCCTTTAAAAGGCGTCTCAAAAAATTGTATAATAAAATTATTGCAACCTGTCTCTTCAAAAAAGAAAAAATATTCCTTATCAGAAATAATAAGGGGATTTAAGACATTTTCGGCTAGAAAGATAAACGAATTAGAGCAAAAAGTAGGGAGAACAATCTGGCAAGAAAGATTTTATGATCATATAATACGGAATGAAAAAGAATATGAATATATAAGTGAATATATAAAAAATAATCCAATAAAAGAACATCTTGGAAATGAAGATTATTTAATGATAAAAGAGATGGAGAAGAAGAGCAAGTAGAGACAAGGTTTATAACCTGTCTTAAAAAAACGTAGAGACAGGTTTATAACCTGTCTCAAAAAAACGTAGAGACAGGTTTGTAACCTGTCTCAAAAACGAGACGGGTTAAAAACCCGTTTATACAAAAAACGATAATACGAATTGTGTTTATATGAAAAACGTAGAGACAGGTTTGTAACCTGTCTCAAAAACGAGACGGGTTAAAAACCCGTTTATACAAAAAACGATGATACGAATTGTGTTTATATGAAAAACGTAGAGACAAGGTTTGTAACCTGTCTCAAAAAAACGTAGAGACAGGTTTGTAACCTGTATCAAAAACGAGACGGGTTAAAAACCCGTCTCTACAAGAAAGGAAAACAACATGAATCAGGAAGAATTGATTGAAAAGATTTTAACAGAAGCAAGAACTATTGCAGTTGTGGGATTATCTCCAAAAAGACACAGAGCATCTTATATTGTGTCAGAATATTTAAAAGAACACGGATATAATATAATCCCAGTTTATCCAGGCGAAAAAGAAATTTTAGGCGAGAAAGTTTATGAAAGACTTTCTGATATAAAAGAAAAAATAGATGTTGTCCTAATATTTAGACGTTCAGAAGAAGTTTTATCTGTTGTGCAGGAAGCAATAAAACTAAAACCAAAGTATATATGGATGCAATTAGGAATTACAAATAAAGAAGCGGAAGAATTAGCTAGAAAAAACGGGATAGAAGTTGTATCAAACAGATGTATGAAGATGGAACATTCGGCTTTGTAAAGTATTTAATTAACTGTTTAAAATAGTGTATAAATAAATAATTAATTAATTCGTAAGTAGTAAAAACTACTTTTGAACTACCTTAGAACTATATTGAAACTATTTTTTAACATTTTTTTTAACATAAAATTAACATTTCCATAATAATAGTTTAATTAAAAATCATTATATATTATAATAAAAAATAAATAAAAGGAGTTATTATTATGGAAAAACTCATATTCACGGTTGATGATGAAAAAGATATAAGAGAGCTTATTTCTGTTAATCTTAAAAAATACGGTTTTAAATCAAAGGAATTTGCAGATGGAGATTCTATGTTAAAAGCTCTTGCAAAGACAAAACCAGATTTAATAATACTTGATATTATGATGCCTGGTATTGATGGATTAGAGCTTGTAAAGATATTAAAACGAGAAAAGGATTATTCAAACATTCCCATAATAATGCTCACTGCGAAAACAGAAGAATCAGATAAAATAGTAGGTCTTGAGATAGGTGCTGATGATTATGTGACAAAACCATTTTCTCCAAAAGAACTTGTTGCTAGAATTAAAGCTATATTACGTAGATATCAAGATAACAATAAAGAAGCAAAAAGTAAAATAATAAAATACGGCAGCATTACAATAGACAATGATAAAGTTGAAGTTACAGTGAATAATAAAGTTGTTGATTTAACCGCGACGGAATTCAAAATATTAAAAATATTGATAGAAAATAAAA
>JAOAIN010000140.1 GCA_026414685.1 Candidatus Goldiibacteriota bacterium | reverse complement strand
CATTTTGTTGTTAAGTTGTTCGGTAATTCAGAGTTTACTTTGAGATTTATATCTGTTTTATTTGGAATAATAAATATTTTTATAGTTTATAAAATTGCGCGTTCTTTTTTTTCCGAAGAGATTGCATTTATTACTTTGATTTTATTTTCAATGTCTTCTTATCAGATATATTATTCTCAGGAAGCAAGAATGTATACTATGTATCTTGCATTTTCATTACTTATTATTTATTATTTTTTAATTTCTATAAAATATAACTCATTTGCTTATGCCCCTTATATTGTTTTTAGTGTTCTTGGATTATATACCCATATTTACATATTATTTTTAATAATAATCATTAATTTAATTTATTTTTTAAAATATAAAGAAGATATAAGAGAGAATCTGTGGATAAAAGCTAATATGATTATTCTTGTTTTTTGCTTGCCACTTCTGCCTTTTTTATTAAAAACGATAGCAATAGGTGGTGTTGCAAATAAAGTAAATATAATTCTTGCTCCAATATATACATTTAAAAGTTTTTTATTTGGTCTTACAGTTAACATGAATTTTTTTGTGATAATGATGTCTTTATTTTTTGTTTTTTTAATACTCATTTCAATTTTTTCTAATAGAAGATATAAAGAGAAAAAGGTGATAGATGTTTTAATAATTATTGCTCTTTTATTTATATTGATTCCCTGGCTTCAGTCAATTATTGGTAAACCTGTATATTCTAATAGGACACTAATGCCTGTGTCTTTTATATTTTTATTGTTATCAGCGATTGGAATATCATATTTATTCAGAGGGATTAAAATCACAATAATTGTTTTATATTTAATTTTTAATTTTTATTCGTTATTCAATTATTATTTTATTGATAAGTATCAAAAAATAAATTACAAAAAATTATTTAATGTAATAGTTGATGAAGTTGATACGCAGAAAAAAGAAATGATAATAATACATACCAATATTCCTTCGTATGCTTCTTTTGAATATTTGAATAAATTTAGATACAAAACAAATTTTGAAAATAGATACTTATCTGAAATTCCAGAATATAAAGGCAGTAAATTAAAATTATTTATAAGAGATTCTTGGCGGGTATTCAAAGAAAAATTTAAAATTGATATATATGCTGGTTATGATAAAAATATTTTAACAGAAAATGAACTAAAGGAAAAGATAAATAATTATCAAAGGATATATTTGGTAATAGATGACAAAAACGGATTAAAACAAATAGACCTGCCACATAGCCATGTCTGGGAAACAGATTATGTTCCTTATAAGGTTTTTGAATTAAAAGACCTTTGGTGGGTAAATAATTTTAATATAAAAGATATAAAAGAAATATACGGATGTAAATTATATAAACTTGAGAAAAAAATATGATAAAACATCTTGTGTTTATAGCTTCGTATTTATTTTACATCTATTTTTATCTGAATAATTGCAATAAAATAATTTATCCTTTATTTTTATTTCCATTTGTAATTTATCTTTTAATTTTTGCATTTTCATTTTTTGATTATTTGATTAAAAGAGAATATTTAGGTGCGGTTTTTCAAAAATATTCTAAATTTTTATATTTGTCTTTGCTGTTTGGATTTACTCCAATATTTCTTAAATTAAATATACCTGAACCACATAATTTTTTTCAAAGAAAACTGGAAATAATGATGGGCTCTGTTTATTCCATATTTGTAGTTGTGTGCACTATTAAATTCATATTAAAATTTTATTTTAGTTACAGATTATTTAACAGTAAAAAAATATTTTGGTTTTTAGTTTTTTTCTTTTTCTTTTTTTATTTTGCTGTATCTTTGTGGTTTAATTACGCAAATCAGCCAACAGGAGATGAACCAGAATATATTCTGATGGCACACAGCATAATACATGATAGAGATCTTGATTTAAAAAATAATTTTGAAAATAAGGATTATAAAATATTTTATAAAGATAAAATATTAAAACCCCAGGACGCGGCTATTAAAAAGGATGGAAAACTTTATTCATACCATCCATTTTTTATATCTTTTTTGATTTCTCCTTTTTATTTTATTGGGCAGAGATTTGGTGTGACTTTGTTTTTAAATTTTATTGCTTCTTTTTTGATAGGCATTATTTTTTTAATAATTTTAAAAATTTATAATGATACAAAAATTTCACTTATAACTACTTTAGTTACTGGTTTTTCCATGCCTGTATTTAGCCATATAAATCATGTAGCAACAGATATGATGAGTGGTTTTATATTAACTTGCTCATTTTTTATTATGGCTTTTTTACGGCATAAATTTTTTTTATTCTCTTTTTTAATTGCTTTAAGTATTTGGCTTCATCCACGTAATATACCACTGTCATTTATTATTTTATTATTATTTATTTATAAAAATAGAAAGGATTTAAGAAAAATGATATTTGTTACTTTATTGCAGGTATTTAATTTTATTTTATTCATAACAGTTAATAAAATTTTATATAATAAAATTATTCCAAGCCAGGGTTTGGAAAAAGCAGGCGAGAGTTTTTTAGGTGGGTTTCATTTTGATATTATAAAATCTGCTTTTGCATTTGCTGGTTTATTTTTTGACCAGGAATTTGGATTGTTTTTTTACACGCCTGTGTTTATGTTGATAATTGCAGGTTATTATTTCTTGTATAAACAGAAAAGGGAAATATTTTATGATTTGATTTTTATTTTAGTCCCGTTTTTAATTTTTATTTCCATGTGGGGTGAGTGGCGTGGTGGTGGTGGTGCATCTCCTAGATTTTTTATATCCGTAATTTTCACTCTTGTCATACCTGTGAGTGCTATAATTTATAATTTTAAAGATAAATTTACAAGATTTATTTTTTATATGCTTACTTATTTAGGGTTTATAATGTCTTTTTTTACTTTCCTTATTCCATGGTTTAGATGGAACAAAGGATATGGAGAGACATGGATACTTAAAATCATTTCATCTTTTATTAAAATTGATGTTACAAATTTTTTTCCTTCGTTGTGGGCGGTGAATAAATACACTTTTATAACACTTTTCTTTTGGGTTGTTTTGGTTGTGGTTTTAAATATATGGACAATTACAGGCAATAAAAATCAATTGACAAAAAATTAAAAAAGTATAAAATAATGTTAGATAAATTTAACTTTAAAAGGTGAATTATGGAAGAAACTAATTTATCACAATCAATGGAAGATTACATAGAAGCAATTCACATACTTGAAAAAAATAATAAAGTAGCACGTGTGACTGATGTAGGTAAAGAATTAAATGTTAAAAAAGCAAGCGTTGTTGCGGCACTTAATTACTTAAAATCAATAAATGTGATAACCCATGAGCATTATGGTTATATCACTTTAACTAGAAAGGGCAGGGAAATAGCAGAGCGCATTTACAGAAAACATAAAATTCTTTATGATTTTTTGACCAATACCTTAAATGTTGATAAAGCAAAGGCAAAAGAAGAAGCTTGCGCAATAGAACATGCACTAAGTGAAGACACAATAGAAAAATTGGTTTCTTTTGTAAAACAGGCAAATTATTTACTACGGAAAAATAAAAAAACAAAGAAAAAAAGTAATATTTATAACTTATAAATTACTTCTATTTTTTAAATTAGTTTGATTATATATTTCATTTAACTTTTCTGCTAAAATTTTCCAATCAAAATATTTTTCTGCTGTTTTTCTGGCGTTAAATCCAAATTTTTTTATAAGATGTGGTCTATTTAATAAAAAAATAGTTTTTTCAGCAACATCTTCTGCATAATATTTTACAGTTAGCCCTATTTTATGATTTTTAATAATCTGCGCTATATCACCCACTGGATTTGCT
>JAOAIN010000127.1 GCA_026414685.1 Candidatus Goldiibacteriota bacterium | reverse complement strand
AGTAAATTTATTTGGTATAACATATTTTTAAATTTAATCAAATTTTCAACTGCATTTTAATTGAAAATTATCAACTAACATTTCTTGTAGATATTTTAAAAGCACAAGTTTTGGAAACAAAAATAATAAATATTTTTATTTCCTGGTTTAATTGACAAATAATATAAATAAATATATAATAATTATATGAAAATTATTAATCTTTTTTCAAAAAGTATAGTTATTTTGTTAATTTTTTTTGTAATTTTATATTTTTATTCATGTACTAAAAAAATATCACCAACAACTCCTGTCATTCCAACAAAAAGTCCTACGCATTTAATAATAAATACTAGCACAAAAACAATTTATATCAGTCCGACGTGGACAAATACGCAAACAATGGTTATTACAAATACAATGACCCAAACACAAATTCCATCTTCTTCTTCAACTTTTTCATTTACTCAGACAGCAACAATTACTCACACAATAAGTCAAACTATAATTAATACAATTACAGACACACCCACAGTTAATCCCACTTTGTCAAATACAATAATTCCAAGTAGCACAGTAACAAATACTCCAACAATAACAAATACTTTAACTTTTACTTTAACTGAAACAAAGACATTGACAAGTATCTGGACAGCAACTTTGACATTTACCAATTCAATAACTATGTTGGCCACATACACACAAACTCCTGTTGCTACATTTTCACAGACACGGACACAAACTGTCACACCTGCAAACAGGGGGTATGTTAATCTTACACCAACTCAGGTATACAGCGAAACATATGGCAATCAATTTACATTTACATATACAGCTGGAGATATAAATTGGGCATCATGGCCTTCTTATGGGACATTGCGTATAAAAATACCTGCGGGATGGTCTGCTCCTAGTTTGAGTTCTACAGCGCCTGGTGCTTTTTCTGTGAGTGTATCAAATGGAGTTTTATATGGGAGGGGAGTGGATGGCAATGATATTTTAGTAAAAGTAAGAGACCTGCAGCCAGGGATAGGTAAGATAACCGTTGTTTACGGCAATTTATCAAGTGGACCAGGTGCATATGTTATAGGTAGTGGGCATGTTGTTATTCCTGTTGAAGTTGATGAAGATGGTGATGTAACATCTGAACTTGCTTCAAGCCCAATAGTTAATATCATACCAGCTACACCAACAATCACTCCTACTTTTACACCAATAATAGGTGAAGGAACAATGTCGGTTATACCTAAATCAGTTGTATCTGGAACATGTGGTAACACATTTGAATTCACATATTTAGCTGGCAAGTCAAATTGGACAACAGGAAGATTGAAAATAAAAATACCAGATGGTTGGTCCATTCCGAGTTTAACAGGAACAGATCCAGGATATTTTGAAGTAACGCAGACAAATGCTTCCTGGGTAGGTCATCTTAAAGAAGGTTATTATATGATTATAGAGGCAACTGGGTTACCAGCATATACAGGATATATAAAAATACAGTATGGTTATAAAGGAGCAGGTGGTCCAGGTGCGTGTGTGACAGGAACAGGTTTTATCACAATTGTTACAGAGACCAGTATAAGTGGGCCCTTAACCTATGAGATTTATGATTCTCCTGAAGTTGAGTTAATTGCACCCACGCCTACAATTACTTTAACATCAACAATCACATCAACCCATACAGTAACTCCGACCATAACACAAACATTCACAATAACAAGAACACATACAATATCTCCTACGCATACAATCACAGAAACCCATACTATCTCTGCTACCATAACACCAACTGCAACATCTACTATCACTTCAACATTTACAAATACACCAACACCTTTCTGGGCTGTTGTGGGTTATAAAGGATGTTCTAAAGGTGAAGTGGAAGATATTTCTTTATATGTTTATAATGGAATTCCTTATGTTGCATACAGGGATAAAGCATATACTGATCGGATTACACTTTTGTATTATTTAAATAATAATTGGAGTGCACTTGGTGGTTATGGTTTTTCACCTGGAATATCTTACAGACCTTCTCTTTTTGTTTATTCCGGTGTTCCTTATGTAGGTTTTAGGGATTACAACGATAATACCAATAAGGCAACAGTGATGAGATATGTGACTGGGTCGGGTTGGGAATATGTTGGCAGCAGAGGATTTACAGATGCAGGTGCTTATAATCCATCGTTGTTTGTCTATGGTGGTGTGCCTTTTATCGCGTTTAGGGATGCTGCAAATTTAGATAAGGCAACTCTTATGAGATATCAGACACCTATAGGATGGTTTAATTATGGTGCACCTGGCTTTTCTGATGGTGTTGCTTCTAGTATTTCGCTGTTTTTTAATAACAATAATAATAATCCTTATGTGGCATATAAAGATTGGTATAATGATGGAAAAATTACAGTAAAGATGTATAATGGAATAAATTGGATTAATGTTGGGACACATGGTTTTTCAGATGGCGCGGTTGAATATGTTAATCTTTTTATTTATTCAGGCATACCTTATGTGGCTTATATGGACGTGATAAATGGAAATAAAATTACAGTGAAAAAATATGATGGTTCTTCATGGATAAATGTTGGTGATTCAGGATTTTCATTAGGTAGAGCAGAATATATTTCATTATTTGTTTATAATGGAATTCCATCTGTAGCTGCAAGGGATTCAGGACTTGATGACAGAGCTGTGGTTTATAAATATAGTGAAATGAAAGGTAAGTGGGAATTATTTGCCGTTGTTTCTGATGCGGTTGCAAATTATGTTACATTATTTATAGATACAACTGATGGAAAACCATATGTAGCTTTCAGAGACGAAAATCAGGGTGGACGGCTCACTGTGATGAAATACGAAGGATTGTATTAAAGAGGGTATTTTATGGGACTTACAAGTATTAGAAATGGAAATACAGAGACATTTTTCAGAGATGGTGAAAAGATAGCAAAATGGACTTATGATAGTGATGGCAATATAATAAAAGAAGGTGAGATAATAGATGGTGAGGTTGAAAGTATTTTCATTGATGAAAAAGTGGAAACGAGTGAAAGATTTATTTATGTAAAGAATGAACTTTACGAAGGTATTTTCAGAATATGTTATCCAGATAATAAGTTAAAACAGGAGATTGTTTTCAAAGATGGCAATGCCAATGGTTATATAAAGATATATTATCCTTCTGGTAAATTAAAGTTTGAGGGAATGTATAAAGATGGAGAACCGCAATGGGAATCCAAAACATACTATGAATCTGGACAATTACAAATAGAAAAAACAATAGAAGAAAATATCCAGATATATAGGAGTTTTTATGAAGATGGCAGAATAGAGATGGAGGCAACATATAAAAATGGTAAAGAATACGGACCTTATAAAATTTATTATCCCAATGGTAAATTAAAAATTGAGGGAACAAATAAGGATGGAAAAAAAGAAGGATTATATAGATGTTATTATGAAACAGGTATTATAAAACTGGAAGGAAGATATGAAAATGGTATGGAGGAAGGGCTTTTTACCCTGTATTTTCCAAATGGTAAAGTTATGACCGAGGAGAATTATCATCTCGGTAAAAGACATGGTATTGTAAAGACCTATTATGAAAATGGAAACATAAAAAGCGAAGGAGAATTTGTAGAAGGCAAGGTAGAAGGAATATTCAAAAGTTATGATGAAAATGGTAATCTAATACTGGAAGGTACTTATAAAAATGGTAAAGAGCATGGACCATATAAATTATTCTATAAAACAGGAGAATTGAAAATCCAGAGAAATTACAAAGACGG
>JAOAIN010000049.1 GCA_026414685.1 Candidatus Goldiibacteriota bacterium | reverse complement strand
TTTGAAATAAATTGACTTATAATAACACTTGATAAAAAAATTGTAGGTATTGAAATTATTTTTGAATTTATGAACTGTTGGAAAAATCCAGTATCCCATACACTTTGCATCAAAACAAACATTGATGCAAAAAATACAAGTGTTGCCCAATCAATTTTTTTTAAAACTAAAAATCTTTTTGAGCTAAATAAAATAATAGGCATAGCAGATATCAAAGCTATGTATGTTAGTTTTATTTCAATATTTAATTTAAATATTACAATAAATATTTTTATAAATATTAATATGATAATCAAAATTAATGAAATTTTAGAAAGCAAAGCAAGATTTTTATTTTTAATAGGTTCTTGTGAATGTTTTAAAATATCTTTATGAAAATTATCTTTGTAAAAAATTTTTATTATAAAAAATGTTATAAATAAATTTATAAATGTTGGCAATGCAAGATATTTAAAAAAAACAATAAATGGATTATTTATATTGCTATTTAAGGCGATCAAGAGATTTTGTGGATTGCCTATAGGGCTCATTACACTTCCAATTGTTATAGCAAACGCAAGAGCAAGTAACAATGCCTTAGGTGATGTTTTATGATTTTTAGCAAGTGCAAGCATTACAGGAGTTCCTATTATTGCGAGTGTATCATTCATCAAAATAGCAGACGCTATTGCCATGACAAATAAAATCATCAAAAGTAAAGTATTTAAATTTTTTGCTTTTTTAAAAAATTTATAAGTCAAATGAGCCAAATAACCACTTTCCTCCAATGCTTGACCTATAATAAACACCCCAAATAAAAATAAAATTACATCCATATTTATTGCATCAATTGCTTTTTTAGGTGATATTGAACCAGAAAGCAAAACAGATAATGCACCGCCTAACATTATCTGCCATATTTGTAATTTAATATTACCTATTTGTCTTATTGCAATCAATAAAAAAACAATAAATAAAATAACCACCGGCAAATAGTTCATTATTACTCCTAAAAATAATAAGAAAGCCGAAGCATATAAACTCCGGCTCTCTTATTAAAATTTATTTGTTCTATCTTATTTTATTAATTAAAAATAAAATCTTATAATTAATGGCTTTAATCCTATACCTCTTGCTGCATCAAAAATAAATGAAGTAGTTCCCTCAGAACTCTGGATACCAATAAAAACTCCAACCGAGCTACCAATACTCAGTATTTGTGGAACAATAAAACCTTCAAATTCAAAGCCAGCGCCTGCTAATAATGTAAAAATATTTTGACTGACTGTTCCAAACCCGGTATTAATTGTTATTTTTGTAAAACCAATATTTAGTCCAGGAACAACGTATGCATTTAATCTTTCTGACTCCATCATAGGAAATACCAAACCACCACCTAAATTAAAAGCAAAAGTAGATGGCTCGCTTTGAAATCCAAGACCAGCAGAAAAATCAATGGCCATTTTATTAGATGACCATATCCTCAAAGATGCTGAAGACCCATCCACAGCAACTGATGTTTTTTCCTTTAGCGGATCTTTGGTTTCTACTACTTTACTAACAGTTGTTACTGGTTTTGTTTCTTGGACTTCTTCCTTTTTATTGGTTTCTTTTTTCTTTGCATACGTTAAAGATACAATGCCAAACAACAAAACAAAACTCAAAAATACTGCTAAAAATTTCTTTGCCATTTCAATCCTCCTTTTCTAATTTTTTTAAAAAATTAAATATTACTCTAAGTCCTGTTCCTGCCACACCTTCTGGAATATAATGTTTATTTAAAACGCCATATGCTGTTCCAGCAATATCAAGGTGTAGCCATTTCACATCGCCAGCAAACTCTTTTAAAAAACAGCCTGCTGTAATTGTTGCTGCATCACCTCCCCCATAATTTTTTAAATCTGCATTTTTACTTTTTATTTGTTCTTTATATTCATCCCAAAGTGGCAATTCCCACATACGCTCTCCTGTTTCCTCACCTGATTTTTTCATCTCTTCTATTAATTCCTTATCATTACCCATAAGTCCTGTTGCATAATGTCCGAGAGCAACAACACATCCACCAGTTAATGTTGCTATATCAATTATTATATAAGGACTATAATTTTTTATTGCATAGGTTATTGCATCTGCAAGTATAAGCCGTCCCTCTGCATCTGTTGAGATTACTTCCACTGTTTTTCCTGATAATGTTTTTAAAATATCACCTGGTTTATATGCGCTGCCAGATGGTAAATTCTCAGTAACTGGCATTATACCAATTATATTTAATTTCAATTTTAACTCTGCAACTGTCTTCATCAGATATAATACGACCCCAGCGCCACTCATATCAAATCTCATATCTTCTATCTTTGATAAAGGAGATGACTGTGGTTTTAAAGATATACCGCCGGAATCAAATGTTATTCCTTTGCCCAAAAGAGCAATTTTTTTATTGGATTTTTTATTTCCATTATATTCCATCACAATAAATTTTGCTGGCTCATTGCTACCTTTTGCAACAGCATAAAAAGCTCCCATCCCCATATCTCTTGCCTGTTCTTTTGAATAAACTTTTATTTTCAATTTATATTGTCTTGCAATTTCTTTGGCTTTTTGTTCTATATAAGAAGGAGTGACAATATTTGATGGCATATTCATTAAATCACGAAGCAAATAAACATTTTTGCAGATATTGACTGTATCACCTAAAATACCTTTTTTAAAGTTTGTTATATATATGTTTTCTATAGTTTTTTCTTTATTTTCTTTTTTTGGTGCTTGATAATGATAAGATGCAAGTAGTAATCCTTCTAACTGTGCAACTTGTTTATCAATCTCTTCAAACCAGGGTATGGTTGATATGCTCTTAGCATTGAAAGTTTTTAATTCTTTTATTGCAAAGCCAGCAGCTTGTCTTATTTTCTCGGTTGTAAGATTTTCTACTACTCCTAATCCTAAAAAAAATATCTTTCTTATTTCACCATCTCTAAAATTAAATATGGATTTTTTACAATAGTCATAATCAATTTGATTTTTTTTAATCAAAGATGCTATTTCATCTGCAATTTTACCTGATACAAATTTTCTAAAATTAAAATTTTTATAAACTGGCAGTATGTAATAATCTGCTTCTTTACTAAAAATATTTGTAATAATTTTTACATTTACCATATACACTCCTTAAACAAACTGTGTTAAAAAATTAATAATATTATTATCAATAAAAGTATCTGTTGATTTTATATTGTCCGATACCGCTGATATAGAACGACTTATATCAATTGGCTGTGGGAAAATACCTTTGTTTTCTATAAAAAATGTCCTAAAATCATCAAGGACAGTTTCTATCCTTACATCAAATGTAGTATTGTTGTCAGTTGTGCCAGGGAAAAAAAGTCGCGCACCACACATGTGAAGTGGTCTTTGGAAATATTTTAAATTTTCATCTTTTAATGAAAAAACATTTTCTATGAGAAATCGTCTGGAGTCCTCTATACCAGATATATTTATTAATTTTCTTATTGTTATTGAATGCATTAAAAATGTATTTATATTTGTTTCTGTATAAAACACATTTAAAAAATCATCCATTAATCCTTGATAATAATTTAAACTATTTTCACATAACTCATATGATAAAACCACTCTATCTTTCATTATCATATATCTAACAATATTTGATTTTAGATTTTTTGATACCATCTGGACAGTGCCATCGGCAAGTGTAGTATAGGAGCCAATAGAATGGGTATCTGAAATTTTATCAAAAATCAATCTGTATTTTTTCTCCTGTATTTCCACAGGTACCATTATAAATTCCAAAACCAAAGCAAGCATTCGTGTAGATGTTTCCATTTTTCCTCCAAAAATTAATATAAATTTAATAATACCAGATTTATTTTCTTTGTAAAGGGGGCATTTTAAAATTGATATAGATAAATACAAATAATAATTTAATCAGGTAAAACAGTATCAAGCAACTTGTATTCTTCATTAATTTTTTCAATACATATTATACCGGAATTGATAAAATTAATAGCATCATGATTTTCGTTTTGAAAAATCAAAAGTGAACAAAATTTTTTTAAATGCGGCAGGTGACCAACTATCATTATATCTTCATTAAAATTTTTAATCTTTTCATACCAAATACGCACATCATCATCAGGGTTTAATCCATCTGTTTCTTTTACACCATTGATGGGTTTTATAAATTCAGCAAGTATTTCTGCGGTTTGTTTGGCTCTTAATTTTTTACTGCAGAATATTGTATGTGGTTTAACTAAATTTTTATCTAAAAATTTTAAAGCCACTTTTTTTGTCTGTTCAATTCCATCAAAATTCAAAGGTCTTTCTTTATCTTCTTGTTCTGATTTTGCTTTTCCATGCTGGATTAAATAAATTTTCATTGTTTTAATCCCACAGGGAATATATAAAGTGGTTGTTCATTTTTAGAAACAGGCAAAATATTTTTTACATCATTATCCCTGAATGCACCTATTGCAACAGTTCCAAGGCCCAATGCTTCTGCTTGTAAATAAATATTCTGTCCACAGTGTCCTGCTTCCATATGGACATACATAATACCCCTGTTTCCATAGACCTTTGTGGTTCTATCAAAAATAGCAGTTATAACAATTACAATTTGTGCTTTCTTTACGGAATCCTGAAATAAAGAAGCAGCACATAATTGCTGTCTTTTATCTCCTTCTACAAGATAGATAATTGAATGAGAATATGGATTGTATTTATAAATTCCCTTTTTTAGGCCTTCAACCTCTCCGACAAATAAATAAATCTCAAGTGGATATGTGGCACCAGCTGACGGAACTGCTCTAAAATCTCTGGATTTATCTGTGATACCCTGGGTTGCCCATAATAATTGAGAGACATGTTGTAATGTGAGTTGTCCCTGTTTAAAATGTCTTATTGAGCGTCTTTTGTATATTGTCTCTTCCAAAGAAATTTTGCCTTTTAATATTGGTTCAGGTAATTTTATTTCTTTATCTTGCATAGAAATTCCCCCTGCAAAAATTATATTAGATATAAATGTTAATAATGTAATAAGATTTAATTTTACCTTTATCATTTTTTCCTCCAATAAAAATTATATCAATAATATTTTCTTATTACAATTAGGAAATTTTAGATTTGTGATTTGAATTTTATTTTATCACAATTATCGCAAACAAATATCGCTAAATTTAGGGTCTGTCCCAAAATTTAGCGATAAACTATTTACTATATTTAAAAACAAATCATTACTTGCTTGCTTTAATTTCTATTTTTGTTTGTTCTGTTTTAAAGGATGTTCGCAAAAGATGTTCGTAAAAGATGTTCGGTAAAAATGTTCTATAAAGATGTTTAAAGATAATTATATTTGCCACAGGCAAAAATTCCATCCAAATCCAATTTAAACTTGGAAGTCATTCCGACAAACAATATCTCAAAACTTTGACAAGATATTTGATTATTACGTGTCGCAATCCAATTTAAATTTGGAAGCCAATAAAATCTTAAGATTTATAGATTTTAGATTTAAAGATTTTTTTCATATTTTAAAACAAATCATTCTTCCTTGCCCTAATTTCCATTTTCTATTTTCCAATGTTCTGTTTTTACAAAACATACCTTGCCCTAATTTCCACTTTCCATTCTCCATTGCTCTAATTTTTGCCGCAGGCAAAAATTTCATCTAAATCCAATTTAAACTTGGAAGTCATTCCGACCGCTACCTTTTTTTGCTATTGATTTTATTAGCTTTTTTATATGCATTTTTACGAACACCTTTTCGTAACATACTTTTCCTAATATTTTCTCAATGAACTTGTAAATCCAAAATGCTGAATTTATTAATAATATTATATAATTTTTTTTAATAACTAATTTTATATTTAATATTAAGATATAAAATTAATTGTCAAAATTGCTAAAAATTTGCCAAATTCACTGGCTAACCAATATGAAACAATCACTAATCCAACTTTAAATAAAATTTTAAAAATTTTGTTTCTGTTAGTAGAATTTTCTTTGTTTCTAAATGTATTTTCAGCTGTTATTAATTTTTCAAGTTCTCTATCTAAAAATTCTTTTAGCATTTTTTCAATCTTATCTGCAGCATCTTCCAATTTGTTATTTTTTACTTCTAATTCTTCTGCATATTTTTTTATCCATTTAATATTTAATAAATAATGACTTATTAAACCCAAAGAGCCACCATAATTTGGATTTATGGTTTGATTTACAAGATTTTCTGCGCTATCATAATATTCACATATAAGCAATCCATAAAGTAAAAAACCTAATAATTGATCTTTTTTTGAATAATGTTCTAATTTGATGGCAATTAGTGCTGCTAAATAAGTTATAATTAACTTCTCATCTTGGGTTAAATTTTCTTTTGCTATTGATTGAGTATAATTTAACCCATATTTTTCTAAATTAATTGCATGTCTTTTTAACTTTTCAATATTATTAACATCTTTTGATAATTTATCAATAAACATATTAGTTTGTATCATTTTTGTCACGCTCCTTTTTTTAGTTTTTATTATAATTTTTTCAACTTTTGTTTTTATAAAGAGCCAATTTTAGTTTTTAAAAGCAATTTTGATGCCGAACTTTTTATGATAAAAAATAAAGGTTTTTAAATATGTAAAATTATAACTGTCAATTTTTGATAGGTAGGTTTAAAAAAATTTATTTATTAATTATTATATATTTTTATTAAATAAAATAAAAATAATAATAAATATTACTAAACAAAAAGAAATAATAAATGGCATTAAAAATATATGAAAATTGGATTTTGCTCTTGTCCCAAATTGTTTATGAAATGCATATCCCATTAAAATACCATATATTATAAATATGAAAAACAATAAATAATAAATAACTGTTGTTGATAAATTATTAAAAACATATCGCAAAACCTGCCAACCATTTCCATATATGAATTTATCAATATAATTAAGATAAACAAAAAGAAAAGCAAACCCAACCATAGATCCAAATATGCCACCTAAATAATATAATAATTTTATTTTATTTTTTATTTCTTGTAACATTTTTTGCCATTCTTTATTTTCCGGATACATAGTAGTAGATTTTTTTATATTATTATATGCTTCTAAATATTTATTACTTTTTAATAATTGCATAGATTTTTTTGCATAATTTTTTGCTATATTTAAAACTGGACTATTTTCATAAAAAACTTTTTTATCATTATCATAAAGAAAAATTTCATATTGTTTTCTATCAAATACATATTTAATAAAATAAATATCTATTTTTTTAATTTCTAATTTTTGTTTTAAAATTTTATAATCTTTATTTAATTCGCCCATTGGTTGGCTATTTTTGGTTAAATCTAAAAATTCATTTATCTTATTTTTCATAATTTTATATTCAATCAAATTTATTATTTGGGCTGGGATTTCATCATCTGTATATTCAATAAGATTTGGAATATCTGATAATTTTTCAATCTTATTTTTTAATTCAGGTTTAATAAAATCATGATAAAAAATATGTGCATATTCAATATTATCATATACATCACTAAAATAAAGAAATTTAACTATCTCTCCATAACCAAAACAATAATCACATGTAACAAATCCCCTTCCAGAGCATTCAAAACATACTTTTTGTCCAGTGCCAGAACATGATGAACACATTTCAAAACCACGTCCACCACACATTTCACAATTAACCCTTACCGTATAAAACCTATTATTGTAATCACTCCTTGATTCTTCCCTGAATCCACGACCAGAACACCCCCAACAGGATTTTGTCCCTTTCCCATCGCAAGAATTGCACTTATATCTACCACTCCCACCACAAAATGAACAAGTTATACTTCTCCTACCATGACATACATGGCATATTTCTACTTTTTGGGAGCCATTTATTACATATTCATTTTTCATATATGTGAAATCTTCTGGTTTGGGTGTATTATATAACCAAATATCAACATTTGAAGAATTTATCTCCGGTTTTGAATAACTTTCGGTTCCATCATATGGCATTTCTCCATCTTTAAGTTTTCTTTCATTGTAGAAACTCTTAATTATTATTTTATATGCTGGTATATAAATTAACTCTTTTATATCTATGTTTTCCCCTAAATTTTTATATTCATGATATGGTATGTTATCAAAATGTTTTGTGATTTTTGCTCTTAGTTCTTTTATTAAATTTTCTTCATTTATAGCTTTTTCTACTATGATATCTTTAAAAACGTTTCTATATTTATCTAAATCAACAGTGTCTAATTTACGTGATTTAAGATTATTAATTTTTGTTTCTTTTTCTATTATATTTACTGGTTCAAGAAAATCAAATCTTTTTGATTTTATTTCTAATTTATATTTATTTTTTAATTCTGATTTACTATTTTCATCGCTTGTTTGCAAAGATACATCATTATTTGCTGCTATTTCTAACTCATCATCTAATTTTTGATTGATAGTTTTATCATCTATGTTATCTGTTTTTTTTATTTTTTCTATCTTTTCTCCACATTCTGGGCAGTATTTGTATTTTGCTTTGATTTCAACACCACAATTATGGCAAAACAATTTTACCCCCTAGAAGATGCAAATACGGCACGATTTTTTGCCCATTCTCTTAACCAGTTTATTTTTTCAGCTGCTGTTATAGATAATGGGACAGTTTTCTTTATATTGTTCATTAAATCATCAAACTCCAAATCTCTGTTTTCATCAAATGCATCATACATTGAAGAAATTACCACTTGCTCTATTTCTGCACCACTAAATCCTTGAGTTGATGAAGCTAGTTTTAATAAATCAAATTTTTCAGGATTTTTATTTCTCTTTTTTAAATGTATTTTAAATATGTCTGCTCTTTCTGTCGTGTTTGGTAAATCCACGAAGAAAATCTCATCAAACCTACCTTTTCTTACAAGTTCTGGTGGTAAATCTGTAATGTCATTTGAAGTTGCTATAACAAATACGGGTTTTGTTTTTTCCTGAAGCCAAGTTAAAAAAGTCCCAAACACTCTAAGAGATGTCCCAGAATCTCCACCTGATTTTATGCCACCAAATGCTTTTTCTAGTTCATCAATCCATAATATTGCAGGTGATATTGATTCTGTTATTGAAATTGTTTTTCTTATATTTGCTTCGGATTCACCTACATATTTACCAAAAATTGCTCCCACATCCAGACGTAACAATGGTAATTTCCACAATGCAGCAATTGCTTTTGCACATAAACTCTTGCCACAACCTTGTACCCCCAGTAATAATATGCCTTTTGGCTCTGGTAAGCCAAAATCTCTTGCTTCTTTGGTAAAAGCGCGCGTTCTTTTCTTTATCCAATTTTTCAATACATCAAGCCCACCAATATTATTTATATCTTCTTTTATTTCCAGGTATTCAAGTATACCTGATTTTCGTATTATTTGTTGTTTTTCTTTTATTATGAGTTCTATATCTTCTCTATCAAGCTTCTTATTTTCAACTATGGCTCTGGCAAATACATTTTCTGCTTCTGTGTAGGTAAGCCCCAGTGCAGCTTTTATTAGCAATTCTTTATCTTCATTTTTTAGTTCTATTTTAAAATCATTTTTTTCTTTTGAATTTATCAAAAGATTATCCAGTATGCACTCCAAATCATCATAATCCGGTAAAGGAAAATCAAGAATTGTAATTTCTTTTGAGAGTTCTAATGGGATTTCAAGAGCAGGTGAAACAATAACAAAACTTTTCCTACTATTTACTGCTTCTTTTGCTGCATCCCGTAAAAATCTAACAACTACTTCATTTTTTAAAAACGGATGAAAATCTTTAAATACAAAAACTGCGTTTTCTTCTGAATCCATGAAAAATTTTATTGCTTTTACAGGTTCCATCGTATTTAAATTTATATTCTTTGTTTTACTTTCATTTGCAACAATACCAGTTGAACAACTCCAAAAATATATTTTTTTACATAATTCTGATGCTATTTTTTTCAAAACGGATTCAACTCGTTCTTCTTCCCAGGATAGGATGTATATGATAGGGTATTTTGCAGAAATGAGTATTTTTAATTCTTTTATTACTTTTGCATCCATTTTATATACACCTTAGTTATTACTTTTTATTAGATTTTAACCTTATTTGTATTTTTTGTCAAACCAATCATCTTAATATTAAATACATTTTTCATTTTAGTAATTATTTTTTATATGAATAATACAATCTTTTAAATCCGAGTATACAAAGCATCCATAATAATTTAAATAACCGCTCGTTCCAGAAATCAAAATTATTTATAACTTTTTGTTTTTTGTATTTTTTTTCTATCTCTTTAATAATTTTTTCAACAAAATAAAAAATTTGTTCGTCCAACTTTATAAGACCATTTTCTGATATTTTTATATAAATTGGCTTTTCAAATGGTTTCTCAATGAAATTAAGAATCTGAATATAATTTTCCGATGTAAAATTGTTTAAATAAGAATAAATCCTATTTGCATCTATGTCATTTAATTTTTTATCTATGGTTTCATAAAATTCAGAAAAATATCTAGTTGCATATTTAGATACAAAATCTATTATTTTATTTTTTTGTTCTTCATCAAAAAAATATATTATTTTAATTATTGATTTGATTAAACTTTTTTGCGCATTAGAATCTAGGCCTTTCCAGTTATTTTCTTCCAGTAAAAACATTTTTAACTTATCTATTCCAAATGCTTCTTGATAACCTTTTTTTATGATAATATTACTCAATTCCAAACCAGCATCATCTGTTTTTAATGTATTCATAATATCTTGAAATTCTTTATAACTTTTAAAATAAACACTCCCCTGCTCTATCTTTTCATTTATATTTTTAAGTTTTAAATTAAACTCTTCATTACCATTTGGTATAAACAGAGATTCTGTAAAAATTTGCTCCATTTCAAAATAATCTTCACTCAAATAAAAATCTTTGACAAACCCAACCTTTTCAAGTTCTTCCTGATGTTTTTTGATAATTATTTCATCATTTGAAATATTTTTCTTACATATATTAAAATAATAATCCAAATCTATTTTGATTTTCCTATACCATCCTTCTTCTGGCTGTAAAGATAAAAACATATCTTTTAATCTGTTAAAACCAATATTTAGCCACAGAAACTTTTCTTCTGGAACCCAAAAATTATCATCTATTTTTATATTTTTTGTTTGAATCATATAATTATGACAAAACAAAAAATAATTTTCTAAATTTTTTAATTCAATATCAAAAAATTTTATTATCATGTGTTTAAATAATTATTTTATTTTTTTCAATTTCATCTTTATCATTTAACTTTTTTATCATTTTTTCATAAATATTTAATTCTTCCTCGGCATATTTTTCAGCATTTTCTATATTTTCATTATAATTATCAAATACTGTTTTTATTTCTGTCAAAACAATTTTATTTTCTCTGTCAAAAAAGATTATCTCCACATTTCCTTTTAAAAAACCATTCTCATCCATCTGAAAAATATGCATATCACTTCTGAAATCAGATTTACCTTCAAATTTTTTCAAAATATTAATACTCTGCTGTTTGAGACGATTTATAATATCAGGGGCTATCTCTTTCAATTCTAATGCATATTTGTCAATAAGTTCATTATATTCTTTTTCATCTTTTACTTTTTCTAAAATATTATATAAAATATTATGCACTAAAATATTCACTTTATTTCTTTTATTTATTTCAAATATATCTTTTACTCTTTCTTTTAGCTTTATATTTATCAAATCCCCAATATATCTTTTAGCTACTGGTGGTGCTAAATTTATTTCTTTTTTTGTTTTATTTAAAATATATATTTTACTTATATTTTGATGTTCTGTAGAATTTTGTTTTATTATATAATAACATTTTTTTGTTATATACCTATTATCGAATATTTTATATGGAATTTTATCTTGTGGTATGTGTCCTAGTAATATTAAATCTTTTTCTGTTCTAGTCAGAGCAACATATAACAAATTTAAATTCTGAGAAATTACATCTTTTTTAAGATTTAAATAAATTTTTTTCAACCAATCCAACTCAATTGTGTTATTTTTTAAATTATTTATGAGGTCCTTACCAAAATAAGGAAACACACCAAGTTCTATTTCAGGGAAATCAGTTATTACCTTTTTGAATTCAAAAGAAAACATATGTTCAAAAATAGGTCCATCTTTGTTTGATGATAAGTTGGGTTCTTCTCTTAATTCTTCTAAAAAATTAGCTATTATTATTACCTTATTATAACTTTTACCTTTTGATGAATGTATCGTAGTAATTTCTATTACTGACTCTGTTTTTCTTTCTTCACCTAAAGCTTCTAATACGCTATACCATTCATATGGGCTATTAGTTTCTTCTAAAATTTTTATTGCATCATTAGTTGAAAATGCTCCATATTCTACCTCTTCTAACCATAATTTTAAAATTACGTAATTAATTATCCTCATAATTTCTGAATAACTAATATCCATTTCTATTCTACAAAAATATTTCCAAAAATTTTCCTCTGAATTTCCATCCAGTATATCAACCATTGAAAAAGCAATTTTTCTTTTTTTAAAAATTTTGACCTTTTCATCTAATTTTTTTCTAACTTCTTTTAAAAAACTTATTATATCTATATCTTGCACATCTATATTACAAATATTATTCAATAGAAATTTATAACTATCATCTAAAAATAAAAATCGCATAGCTGTCCTTTTTGTGTTTTTTTCATCTATTAATTCTATTAACATTTTTAATAAGTTAAAATAATATTCGGACAACTCTTGTTTTATATCAAATGATAACTTATATTTTATTTTTTCCTTATATCCGAGCTGGTTTAGTTTTTCTATTATTCTTGATGATTTTAAATCTTTTCTACTTCTCACAAGTATACCAATTTTTGAATTTTCATCATTTAAAAATTCATCTATTTCAGGATATTTAGTTAATATTTTATTTCTAGTAAATGCTTTATCTACTAAATGTAATTCAATTTTGGGATTTAAATTATTGAATTTTAATTTTTCATCTTCATCTTTAAAATCTCTTTCAACCAAATTATCTATTTTTTCATCATAAACCCATATATCAGAAAAATGTTGTTTTATTTTTTTACATACATCATTTATGTAATTCATCGTTACTTTAGATTTTAAACGATAGCTTTTATTAAGAATTATTGAATCTTGATTTTTTTCAAATATTGCTTTTACTTCATTAAATGCTCGTGTAAACTGTGCTGGGACAGCATTTCTAAAATAATAAATAGATTGCTTTGGGTCACCTACTATTATTTTATTTATTTCTTCAGGAATAATAGAATAAATGAAAAAATTTTGCATTATGTCATTATCCTGGGCTTCATCTACAAATAAATTTTCAAACCCAAAATTTTCCCTCTCCAATCTATCTTTAAACCATTTATTATACTCATCAACAGTTAACTCCTGTTTTTTTCTTATAAATAAATCACATATTATTTTCAAAAGAGCATCAAATTCAAAAACCCCAGAATCATATAGTATTGGTAAATAATATTTAAAACCAATTTCTACGCATATATCTTTTAAGATTTCGTATTTTTCATTTAATTCATCACATATATTGGTGATATTTTTATTTTTAAGATGGGTAATTTTAAAACCTTCGGAGATTAAAAATAAAATTTTTCCTTTTTTTTGTATGAAATTTTTTAAATTCATTTCAATTTTATCTATTTGTACTGTTGGAGAATCTGAATAAGATTTATTAGATTTAAAAGATTTAAAAATTTCATTTATTTTTTCATATATGTTTTTTTCTTGATATGCTCTAAGGCAGGCATTATCCCATATTGAATAATCATCGTTTAAATCCAATTCAATGTCACCCCGTATCCCTAAATCGTATTTCAAAATTTTTGCTAATTCTAAAACAAAAGAATGTATAGTAAACACTCTTGGTAATGGTATATCAAATATTTTATTTCTTATATCATCAATATTTTTAATTTCTAAATTAAATCTTTTTATTGTCTCATAGTAAATACGTCTTTTTAATTCATCTACCGCCGCATTAGAAAAGCTCAAAATCACAGTTTCTTTAAATATTTTTATGATATCTTCATAAGTCCTATCTTTATTTTCTTTATCTTTAAAAAGTAAATTAATTAAATAATGTGTTTTTCCTGTTCCAGCTGATGCATTAATAACTTTTGTCATATTTTAGTCCTTAAAACAGATATAATTAACTTTACAATACATACACTCATATTCAGATTCATCATTGCTTAAAGAATATTCTGTTCTATTTAGTAATATAAAATTTATATCTTCATTTAAAAATTTACATAATTCTAACAATTTATCTTCCACAATTTTATCAACAGATATATCTCTATTATTGGATTTCAATCTACAATTATTTTCATCCAAGCGATCTTCACCTGATAGATAAATAATACCACCATATATCATTTTGTCTATAATATTTTCAGCATTACCTAATAGATATCTATAAAATGCTATTTGAGCTGAGTTCTTATTGTGAAATTCCTCTTTTTTGTTTTTTAAGAAATAAAAATTTTTTGTTTCACTTTTTGATGGCAAACGCGATTTATAATCCCATATTATTATTTTATCTTTATAAATATCAATTCTATCAATTTTACCTTTTATATATAAACAATCATTGTTATCATCTTTATTTTTAAATAAAAAATTTACTTGCTTTTCTACTATAATTTCATCTGGTTTGCCATGTTTTTGCCTGCGTATTTTTTCATTTTCTATAAATTCTTTTACAAATGTATGTGCTTTCATAGCAAAATATTCAACACTTTTTTCAAAATATGTGATTCTTAACTCATTTTCTTTTATGTGGTTTTCAAACACATCAAGTATTAATTTTTCTAATTTGCTATCATCAAGAAAATTCTTATCTACGCCAACTTTTTTAAAAAACTCATGCCAAAAATTTCCTATTTCCATGTTTATTTTTTCAGATATGGTCTCTTCTTCAAAACCGGATAACTTATTAATAACTTTTAAAAAAAATCTATACTTACATGTTACGAAATCACAAAAATCATATGCATCTATGGCTGGAATTAATTTGTCATTTATCTTTTCTTGTTTATTATATAATTGCATATATATATCAATAAATTTCTGCTCTTTTAACATAAATTTAGAATTATATTCTTTTTCTAATTGGGTATTTAAATACATATAAGTGGTTGCAGGAACTTCTTTTTCATTTTGAAAAACATCTACCGCTTTTAATAACGAGTTATTATTTTTTATATCTGGAATGTGTGTGATTTCCTCTGTTTCAATTTTTGTAAGCAATCTTACAGGAGTTGCAATACCTTTTTCTTTGTTGTTAAAATCAAAATAAGAATATGATAAATTTAATTCTTTGTAATTATTTTTTTTCATCAGGTCTAAAACATCTTTTATAATTTCTTTTGTGGTTTCTTCTGGGAGTGGCAATCTGAGTTCTTTTGATAAAGAATATGTCCCTGATATATCACTTCTTTTTTCTATTTTTGCATCAAATCCGCATATAAAATAATAATCCGCAATTATATTTGAAACTTTCTTATCCACCAAAAAGGGTATATCAAACATTTCATTTTTTTCATTATATAATTCATAATGTATATCTCCTATTATTTTGAGTGAAGTATTGATTTTATATGCAACTTCTTCGTCTATTTCATTTATATCTTTTATCATATTGTCCATTTTTTCTATTGTTTCTGAGAATATTCTGGCGCCTTCAATTTTATTTATTTCTTCGTCATTTATAAATTGTTTAAAAAGATTTTTAAAACCGCCCCGTAATAATGAATTTCTATTTTTTATTCTCTGTTCTATAAATTCACATATTTTATATATGGTATTTTGCACATCTATATCATCAATATCTGATATTCTATCTTTTAATAAAATTAAATTTTTTTCTGATAATTCATTGATATTTACCAATATGTAATTTATTTTATTAAAAAAATCTTTATTAATTTTAAATTTAGAAGCATTATTTTGTAGTAATTGATTTATAAAATACGCCATATCGGGTGTTTCAACTAATATAAAATCAACTATTGATTTAAATAGTTGAAAAATTTCATTACTTGCCATGGTTTTGCTAGTTGCATAATAAAGTTTATATCTTTCAAGAATAAATCTTATTGAATTTGCATTTTCATTGCCATAGACAACAACAGCAATATTTTCAGGATTTACATCTTTCAAAATTTTTTTTATATTAAAGCCTATGATTTCTGCTTCATCAAGCGGAGTCATACAGTGGTATAGATTGATCTTTTTTTCTTTATATTCCTGTAGGAAGATATCTTTATTTACTTTGATAACATCTATGCCATTTTGTAATAATAAATCAGAGATTGTTTTATATATTGGCTCCATATCTTCAAAATCTTCTATCATTATGATAAAATTTTTATCAACTTTATTATTTTTTATTAAATAACTTTTTAACTGCTGAATTGCGGATACCCTATCAAAAAATTTATCACCGCTGTATTCTTGCCTCTTTTTTATATATTCATCATACGCTTCTATAAGAAATTTTTCTGGTTTTAAATTTTTATATTTATCTTTTAGCTCTTTTAATTTTTCTCCTGCTTCATATTCTTCTACATCAAATAAAAATTTTATATACTCTTTTGCCAAATTTATTTTTCTATTTACATTTCTTTTTAGGGGGGCCGAAACTATATCAGAGATTGCTTTTGATGCGATTTCAGTCATAAAAAAAACAACCCATTCATTTGAATATTCAGTTATGAATTTACGACTTTTTGAATTTCTTAAAATTAGATTTGCAATATATAAAAATCCGTTTTTATATTCTTCTATTATGGGCGGTATTATTACTTCTATGTTTTTTAAACGCATTTCTTTTGTTAACTTATTTTCAATCTGCTTTGCCCTCTGATGATTATTTACAAAATAATACAAGCCATCAAAATCATTATTAAATTTACTTTTTTTATTAAAATTTTTTTGATTTTTTATTTCTAAAAAATAATCTATATAATTTTTCATTTTCACCTTTTTGTAAATTTATAATAAACATCAGGATGATTTTTCTCTAGATAATCTAAAATATCTTTATATGTTTTTTTGCTTAATGCGTTTATGATTAATGAATTTGCCTCTCTTTTTAATACTTTTAAAACAAATTCTTCTGCAAATTTTTGAGCATTTTTAAATTTTTTTTCAAGACCTATATTTATTAATTCAAAAAACTCTATTACTCTATTAATATCTGATAATAATTTGTCTTTTTCAAATAAATCTTTGTATTTGTTGATATTATTCTCCCATTCTTCAAATCCCTGTGTTAATTTTCTATAATAATCAACAAATGCCTCTCCCTTTTTTTTACCTATTACTCCATAAACGAAATTTTCCAAAATTTTTATTCTTTGTTTTAAATCGTTAATCTCGTTTTCAATAGTTTTTAAAAAATCAGAAACCCTCTCCCACCCTCTAGGTGTGGCAGCTTGGTCATTTCTTTCTTTAAATTCTTCTAGGTCCAATAAATAACTTGCTCCATAATTATCAATAAATTCAATTACCCTTTCATGAATATTATTTTTATTTGCCCATCTAATCCATTGAGAGATATCTGTATTTAAACGTACCTGTATTAATCTTGTTTTCACTGCCATTGATAATTCTTCTACATATGTTCCGTCTTCGTCTGGGCCTAGATTACCAGCCGCAACTATTATTGTATTTTCTGGTAACTCTGCTTTTGCACCAAATGTTTCAGTATCTCCTTTTTTTTCTAAAATTATATCCAAAGCTGCGTTTAATACTCCTGGATGTGCAGTATTTAACTCATCAAAAAATATAACTATTCTTTTATTATTTTCTGCTGGTTTAAACAAAGAAACCGGTAAAAATCCAGTGTATCCTTCATTTTCTTTTGGTATACCGGACCAATCGGTCTGATCCATTCTGGATAAATGCTTTACTCGTAATTCATATCCTTTTTCATCTGCAAATTTTTTAAGTATTCTTGTTTTACCCACACCAGGTGGTCCAAAAACCATTAGAGCAGGTGGGTTTTCCATCTTATCCAAAACATTTAATAACTCTATTAAATCCTCTGGTTTTATTTCTGGTATATTAGGCATTATTTAATATCCTCCCATTTTATTTTTTATGTATCTTACTATACCTATTGGTGGCTTTTCAATTACTTGTTTTATTGATAGCCAGATGAGTTTATTTGAAAGTACTTTATATTTTGGTTCATTAAGATAATCAATGATAACTTCTAAATCTGTTATAAATAATATCAAATCAGGAACTTTTTTTGTTGACTTTGCATAATTTTTCCAGTCCATTATAACTTTATCAAAAATCATTTTATAATCTGTTCCACCCCCACCCACAGTATATATTTTTTTAAAATCTTCTAACTTTTTTATTTCAAATTCTTTTTGTATTTTTTCATCAATATTTATAGCGAATAATTTGGCGGGTTGACCATATACTTTTGCAATTCTTTTAAATGCGGTATATATTTCTGATAGTATCTTATCCAAACCATCAGTTTTATCTTGAATAAATGAACGCATTGAACCAGATGTATCAATAGCAATTAATATTTCACCAGGTTTTGGATTAAATTTATATCCTGGTCTTTCAAATGGCATTTTTCTACTTGTTTTTTTCCAAGTATAACTTTTTGACTGCCTACTTATGTTATTTATATATTTTTTTATTATTTGCATAATATCATAGTCCTGAATTTCTTTTATTTCATGAGCAGTTCTCAAATCAATTCCTGGCATTGCAAATGGTTTATTATTTATTTCCTTTGACATTTTATTTAATTCATCAAACGCTTTTTTAAAAAATTCTCTTTCTATGTCTTTTTTTGATTTTTCTTTTGTCTTTTCTTCTTCGCTTGTTTTTGTATCTTGTCTTTCTTCTGATTCTACCTCTTCATTTTCATCTTCTTCTTTTCCTCCTCCTACTTGGTCTGTGCTTTCTTTTTTTTCTTTTTCTTGATCCTTTTTTCCTTTTGTATCTTTTTCTTCTTTCTCTACTTTTTCATCTGGGCTTTTGCCTTCTTCCTCTTTTTCTCCTTTCTCCTCTCCACCTTTTGTATCTTTCTCCTCTTTCTCTACTTTTTCATCTGGGCTTTTGCCTTCTTCCTTTTTTTCTTCTTTCTCCTCTCCACCTTTTGTATCTTTCTCCTCTTTCTCTACTTTTTCATCTGGGCTTTTACTTTCTTCCTCTTCTTTTGATTCTTCTGTTTCATTTTCAATTTGCTCGTCTTGTTCTCCAGACCATGGATGATTATCTATTTTTTTTTCCTTTACTACTATATTTGTTTCTTTTAGAAAATAATATAACTGCTTTTCATTTAGTTCAAAAATAGAATTTGGACTTTTATAATCCAAAGAAATTTTAGGGAGATTTTTTTCTGGCGCAGTTTGATTGTAATTTTCTATTTCTTTTTCCCAATTTCTCCAATCAACAAAATCAAGATGAATTCTATTATCAATCAAAATATCCATTGCAATATTTAATAATTTATTATTAAAACCCTCATTAGGAAATCTAAAATGTCTATAACAATAATGCAAATATTCATGTAATAATATACAGGTTAGTGTATTATAACATTCTATAACTCCATATTTTTCAATTGATTGTTCTAAAATAAATCTACACATTTTTTTATTTAAATAAAGTATTGGTTTTCCAGTTTCATCATCAATTGTAATAGCGGCTAAATTTTGAAAATTTTTTATCTCCTTAACAAATTTTGTTACAAAAATAAAAACTGCAGGATATTTGTTTTCAAGATAGTCCATGAACCCCTTATTTTCAATAAAATTATAATCATCTTTTCCGCGTGAATTAGCAAAAAGTTCTTGCACATCAATCATTATAACTTTATCTCCATTTTCGCCAGTTATATAAACCTTTAATGTATATATAAAATATAAATCAATTATATACAAATGTCAAATTGATATTATTTAAATTAAAATTTATCAAAATTAAATTATAAATTAAAATATTAATTATTATTATAAAACAATTCAAATTTTGACATTTTATACTTTTATAATATTAATAAAATCTTTATTTTTGCCACCACCTGTCAATTTTTGATATCTTATTTTTTAAAATAATCAAAAAAGCATCTTTTTATAGAATAATTTTTTGGCATAAATATTGCTTTTTATCTTCTGAATTTAAATATAAAAATATAGCATTATACACTTGTAACCGCGCATACATTTAAATAAAATATCGCTTAAAAACATAAATATCATTTTTTAAAAATATATTAGAAAGGAGGTGTGAATTAATTTTACAAAGATTAACAAAAAAATAAAAGGAGAAAGGGACATACAAAATTCTAAAAATTTTTCAATTTTAGATTTTTAATTATATAAATCGTAAAAGTCGGAGGTGATTTATATGTTAAATAAACTTGATGAAGAGTTATTCAATGCAATTATTGATGAAGACGTCATAAAAGTAGGATATTTAATAAGTATGGGAGCAAATGTTAATGCAGTAAATAAAGATGAAGATACGCCACTTTTACTTGCATGTACATGTGGTGAATTAAGTGCAGTTAGTGTCTTAATTCCTGAAATTTTTGGAAGTTTTGACTACATTTTTATGGGAAATAAAGAAAAATATTTCCAAATAGTAAAAATTCTTATAAATAGTGGTGCAGATGTTAATAAAGTTACTGAAAAATCAAATATCTCTCCACTGTATGTATCTGTTTTTACTGAAAATTTAGAAGTGATTAAATATTTGATTGAATCAGGTGCTGATGTAAATTTCAAAGGCGGTATCAACTCTCGGACACCACTTATTAATGCTGCACTTTTTGGGAAAGCAAATGTTGTTCACTTATTACTTATGGCTGGTGCTGATGCATCAATCAAAGATAAAAATGGTTTAACAGCATTAGATTTATCAATTAATAAGAATATAAAAGCCATTATTTCTGAATTTTGGCTGCCGGATAAAAAATAGATTTTTTAGTATAATTTTAAAATGCGATGATTTAAATATCTTTTTATTTGCCATATTTTCTAATTTTTATTATTCATTAATTTTATTTTTAACTTTTATAAAAATCTTCAAATTTAAAATACTCTGTAAACAACACCTGTAAAAAGCAAGATTGCTTCGTCAGCCTCATAAGACCTTTTTTTATTTTCAACTCTTCTCTTTCGGCTTCCTCGCAATGACAAACAATTCTTCGTTGGCTAAAGCCTGCGGGGACATAATACATTGCTCCAATATCTATTTTTGAATTTCCATTGTTCTGTTTTAAAAGATGTTCGCAAAAAATGTTCGCAAAAGATGTTTAAAGATAATTATATTTGCCACAGGCAAAAATTCCATCCAAATCCAATTTAAACTTGGAAGTCATTCCGACAAACAATATCTCAAAACTT